>SXRI01000405.1 GCA_005793615.1 Bdellovibrionales bacterium | reverse complement strand
GCGCGGCGAGAATTGCCGTTTCCAGCGCGAGCTTTCAATTGGGCGGGCGGTGCAGCGCCGTTTCCTGTGAACGCACTAGAAGGCGTCGAAGCCGTGATCAATCTCGCTGGCGACTCGATCGGAGAACTCCGATGGAGCGAAGCCAAAAAGCTTGCGATTCGCGATTCGCGCGTTCTCGGAACGCGTAGTCTCGTCGAAGCCCTTAAACAGCAGCCGCAGCCGATACGTGTTCTCGTGCAAGGTTCGGCCATTGGATTTTATGGCGATCGCGGTGATGAATCGTTAACCGAGGCGGCCGTCGGTGGACATGGCTTCCTAGCAGACGTGGTTCGCGACTGGGAAGCTGAAGCCGAGGAGATCACTTCGCTCGGGGTGCGATTGGTGAAAGTACGCACCGGTGTGGTGTTTGCTCGACATGGTGGCGCTTTTCAAAGACTGGCTGCGATATTCAGCAAAGGCCTAGGCGGCCGACTTGCCTCGGGTCGCCAATGGATGAGCTGGCTTCACCTTGAAGACATCGTTAATGCTTTAATTTTTTGCCTGGAAAAGGAAACACTTTGTGGTGCGGTGAATGCCGTCGCACCGGAACCTGTACGCAATGAGCGCTTCACGGTCGCCTTGGCTCGCGCCATGGATCGGCCGGTTTTTTTACCGGTGCCTCTACCGGCGTTACGTTTGGCTCTCGGTGATGCTGCCGAAATGGTTCTTTCAAGTAACCGGGCGGTACCCCAGGCCTTGATCGACGCGGGATTTGAATTTGCATTTCCGGATTTAGGTTCCGCACTCACGGATCTTTGTGAGCCGCTTCGTAAACGGCAACATGAGTTCATCACCGAACAGTGGGTGCCGCTACCGCCAGAAGCGGTTTTTCCGTTCTTTTCAAATGAGAAAAATCTCGAAGCTTTAACTCCGGCATTTTTGAACTTTCATGTTTTGGACAAGTCTACCGAAGAGCTCGAACCTGGAACAGTTATCAATTACCGTTTGACCCTGCATGGAGTTCCTCTCCGGTGGCGCTCAAGAATTGAGAACTGGTCACCTGGCAAAAGTTTTGTCGATATTCAAGAGTGCGGCCCCTATGAAAAATGGCATCACACGCATGAATTTTTACCGTTTGCTGGCGGTACTCTCCTCAGGGATCGAGTTCTCTACCGCTTACCTCTTGGCCTAGTCGGCGACGCCGTCGCAAGCTGGAAAGTGGAACGTGAGGTGGCTGAGATTTTTGCGTTTCGCCGTAAAGTGATCGCCGAGCGATTCGGGGCGCAAGAAGCATGAAACGAGTGACGGCTGCGACCTTAGCGGTAGGAACCGAGGTCACCGATGGCCAGATTACAGATCGCAACTCGGCGTGGATTTCAGAACGCTTGGTTCAGGCCGGGTTTGAGGTGGTCGAGCATCGCGCCGTACCTGATGAACATGCCGCGATCGAACGGGCGTTGAGTGAACTTGCGAGTCGGGTTGACTATTTTTTTGTCACCGGTGGCCTTGGACCGACCAGTGATGATTTCACCCGCGATCTGATTGCTAAAGCGTTCGGTCGCGCCCTTGAGTTTGATCCGGGCTCATGGACACATCTGAGCCAACTTTTGCTCAGTCGCGGAATCACGGTGCGTGAGATTCAACGGCAGCAGTGTTTTTTTCCGCAAGGAGCACGGGTGCTCACCAATCCCGCGGGCACGGCGAACGCCTTCACTCTGGCAGTGGAGCTCGCGGGCAAAACCGTTCATGTTTATGCTCTTCCGGGGCCACCGACCGAGATCGCCGCAGTTTGGCAGGCACATATAGCGGGGGAAATCGAAAAGGTCGTTCCTCCTGAAAACCGTGAACAACTCTCGATCGTCCGCTGTCTCGGCAGGGGCGAAAGTCAGATTGCCGAGGTCGTCGAAGGCATCGTCAAGGGTACCGGTTTGCGCGTCGGTTATCGTGCGAGTATGCCGTATGTCGAGGTGAAACTCTGGTACCAGCCTTCGCAAAACGAAGAAGCCATGAAAATTTTGGCGGCGATCGAAGCGGCGCTGAAGAAGTGGGTGATTGGCCGTGATGACGATGATCTCGCCGATATTCTGCTTGATCGGCTCGTTACGCCTCGCCGCTCGCTCAAGATCTTAGATCATGCGACTTGTGGGGTTTTGCAGGAACGTCTTGCTCTCCGCCTGCGTGAACGTGGTCTCTTTGTCGATTTGGTGGTTGAAACTAACTTTTCCGTAGCTATGTTGCCTTCGCTGCCGCTCGCCGCGACCGCGGGACCGCAGCAGGCCGGTTTCGCAGCCAGTTTCGCAGCCAGTCTTACGGTCTATCTTACGGTCGACGAGCGCGAAAACCTCTGGCGACTGATCTTCCTCACTCCTGATGGCAAGGCCACTACTTTCGAAGAGAGGCCGGTCTTTAAATACAAAGTGTCAAGTGAACGCGGTCGCAGATACATCACTGAACGTTGTTTGGTGCTTTTGGCCGGTCGCTTCTAGACAGGGCGAATGGCGTTTGTTAGGTAGATTCTCATTCCAACAAACGCGGGGATCTTTATGAAATCAGTTTTCCTTTGTCTTTCTGTTTTGTTCTTGGCTGTGAACGCGCGAGCGGAGTCCCTTGATGAGTTGTTTTCTCGGCAGACGACAGTCACTGTTTCGCCGGTCGAGGTCCAAATGCTGCCGGTTCAGGCATCGGGGGGTGGTGCTGGCACAATTTGTCGTTCGATTGGTTTTACCCGTCTGGTGAGTTACAAAGTAAAGAATGTCGATTGCAATCAGACCATGGTTTTCGCTGTTGAAGCTCCGCAAGGTTCGGCGCCGACCTTCCAATCCTGGACCTGCAAGAGCGGAAAGATTGCGGTTTACGAGGAAATTGTCTGCGCACGCTAAAGCTCGCACTGGAGTCGGTGCTAGGACCGACAATGGGACCGACACTGAAATCATAAAGCAGCGTGCCATTTGGACGCGGCGGAATTTTCTGGCAGAATTACGGGCATTCAAGTAAGTCACTCCTACCTCAATCTAGGAGCTTCGAGTTTTGTCTGAGCCAACGCTTTCGCCGCGCTTTCCCCACACCGGTCTGTTTGAATTCGGAGATCAGCGCCTTACGGCTCAAGAGGTTTTGAACCTATTGGGCGAGTACCTTACGCCAGAGCGGCAAGAACGTATTCGCAAAACTGTCGAGGGCCGCACTTGTGAAATAGTGCCGGTTCTGGAAAATATCTATGACCGCGGCAACGTGAGTGCGGTTTTGCGAAGTGCCGAAGCCATGGGCTACCAATGTGCGCACGTGA
Organism: Bdellovibrionales bacterium; assembly: GCA_005793615.1. Taxonomy (GTDB): domain Bacteria; phylum Bdellovibrionota; class Bdellovibrionia; order Bdellovibrionales; family JAMPXM01; genus SXRI01. The sequence continues at coordinate 920 of SXRI01000405.1, read as the reverse complement.
TCGAACTCGGCGAGAAGTTTAAGAGTGCAAATCGAGTCACGCAAGGCGCCGACAAATGGCTTAACGTTCGCCGCTGGCGCTCGACAAAAGAATGTACCCGAGAACTCAAGCGCTTGGGTTACCAGATTCTCGCCACTCATCTCGATGCACGCGCGCGACCGATTAGTGAGATGGACTTTACTCGACCAACGGCGATTGTCTTCGGTAACGAAAAAGACGGCATTTCACAGGAGATGATTGATGAGGCCGACCAAACTATCATCATTCCCATGCAAGGTTTCGTGCAGAGTTTTAATATTTCGGTAGCGGCTGCGATTTCGCTTTATCACATTTTCATGGAGCGACAGCGCCACTTGGGTAAGCAGGGTGACCTGAGTGAAATCGAAAAGACCATCTTGCGTGCTGATTTTAGCTTACGCTCAAGTGATAACCCCGAAAGACTTATTGAAGAAATTTTGAGTCGACGCAACTAATCCTACTTCTGATCTTACTTCTGATCCTACTTCTGATCTTACTTCTGATCTTACTTCTGATCTTACTTCTGGCCCGACCTAGGTCTCGCCAGCTACGCTCCAGTTTTCGTGAATAAATTCCGATAAATGAGTCGCAATGCTGAAGGTTGGTTGGCTCATTTTGATGCTCGGATACGTCGCGCCTTTTGTGTTGGCGTGGGCACCTGCCTTTGCCGTGAATCCTGAGTGCCCTGATGTCAGCCTAAAAAGGGTGTCGGCTTGGGGTGATGCCCACAAAATCGCTGCGGCACTTCGCGATCCGGATAAGAATGAAATCTCGCGCCCGGAAAATTGCTTCCAACAGCTCACTCCTGCTGATCTTGATTTCATTCAATCCCTACAGATAAAGCTGATCGCGGCTTGCAGCGAGAAAAGAGAAAATGCCATCGTCGAGCGTCAGCACTGTGC
>SXRI01000404.1 GCA_005793615.1 Bdellovibrionales bacterium | reverse complement strand
TCTATGTCTGGATTGATGCCCTGATCAACTACTTGTCTGGTTTCAGCGCGCCGAATGAATGGAACCGCTTCGATCGCAGAATTCACTTCATCGGAAAAAATGTTTGGAAGTTTCACGCCGTCTATTGGCCAGCACTTTTATTGTCCGCCGGCTTTACGCCCCCGGATGAAATCATCATACATGGATTCCTCACTCTCGACGGCCAAAAAATCAGTAAGTCTGCGGGAAACGGCAAAGATCCCGCGCAATTGATCCAGACTTACGGTAGCGATAGTCTGCGTTTTTATCTCCTCAGGTCATTCTCACCCTTTGACGACGGCGACTTTTCCGAACGAGATCTCATCAACACTCACAACGCCTTTCTCGTGAATGGCTTAGGTAACCTGCTCAGCCGCTTGAATGCCTTGGTTGTGCGCCTCGACTCTGCCCTCAAGGAATCTGCCGTTCAGTCCCGATCTCTTTCACCTGATCTGACAACCGCGTGGGAGTCTTTGCGATTCGATGAGGGCCTCAAGGTCATTTGGCGTAAGATCGACGAAATCAATACGCAGATCGCGACCGAAAGACCCTGGAAAACAACCGCAGCAAGTTCCTCTCGATACCGCGAACGCATCACCTTATTGATCACTCAATGGTTAGATGAGGTTGGGCAGATCGCTTATTGGCTAGATCCCTTTTTGCCGTCCACCAGTGCGTCGATTTTTCGGCAACTAGTCGCCATTAACACCAAACAGGCCCATCTCTTCCAAAAACTCCCACCTTGCGGTGGGCAGAAACAACGTTCTTAGAACGAGCACAGCTCCTCGATCTCTGAAATCTCCTTGGGTACCGAAGTTAGAATCTCGTGCCCTTGGGCGGTGACCAGAACATCGTCCTCGATACGAATGCCGATGCCGGAGAATCTTAAGCCGGGCTCTCTGAAATAGAGACCCGGCTCGACGGTAAGGCACATTCCCGGCTCCAAGCGGATCGATCGGCCTGCATCATCAACGACGGGGGCTGGATCATGTACATCCAGACCGATCCAATGTGAAGTGCCATGTGGTTGCAGAATCGAAATCTTCTCTTCAATCTCACTTGCGCTCATTCCTAATCCACGCAAGCCGGCCATCAGGTTTTCTCGCGCTGTAAGATGAACTTCTTCAAGAGAAACCCCTGGGCGAACAGAGGTGATGGCAGCTTTTTGACTTTTTAATACCACTTCGTAAACAGCCCGTTGTTCGTTTGAAAACTTGCCATTCGCGGGAAGAGTTCGGGTGATGTCGGCACAGTACCCCTGCCATTCGCCTCCGGCATCAATCAAGACGAGATCATTTGGCTTGACCATTCGTTCCGTCGCGCGCGCATGAAGTATCGTCGTTCGTTCGCCCGCGCCGACGATGGTGCCGTAAGCTCGCCAACTCATGCCCTCCGCAAGAAACGAGGCTTCGATCCAATTTGCAATCTCGATCTCACGTTGACCTGCGAGTCGTTTGGACATCAATGCCCGATGAACCCGCGATGAACGTTGACCGGCCTCACACAGACATTCAATCTCAGTTTCATCCTTATGTAGTCGAAGTATGCCAATCAAGGTGCGACAATCAACCAGCGCTAACGGATGCGGCGCTTTTCGTCCGCGATGATAAGCGCCCATCCTCAAGATAAGTCCATCAAGTTCACTATGACGGCCGAACGGAAATGCGATGCGATCAAAATTCTTGCAGTACTCCGCTAAAAGTTCATCGAGTCTCGATAGAGGTTCAATGCTGAGATCTTTGGGTAAATCAAACTCCCCTTCCCCTTCCCAGAGTTTACTTTCAGAACTTATCTCCGGCAGCAGTAAGTGGCAGTGTTTTCCGGCGACAACCAGGTACGCCACTGAAACCGCACGCAATCCGGTCAGATAGAAAAAATCAGATTGTGATTTGAACGGATAAGCGACCGAATGCGAACGCATGGACACCACTCCTGACGGCACCACGAAAACTGTATGAGTGAATCGCTCGGCAAGCCGCTGGCGGCGCTGGGAAAAGACGTCTGTGTCATTCTCTGTGGGTTTCTCTGTGGGTTTCTCTGTGGGTTTCTCTGTGGGTTTCTCTGTGGGTTTCTGATGAAAATGCATGGGATCTCCTTTGTTTCCCAGAAGGTAGATGATTATGGAACCTCTGAGACATTTTAATACAGTTAGTTCCAATTTTTGGTACTCTCGAGCAGAGCGAGGAACCCAAAAATGGAACATGGCCTTTACCTGCACAGTTTAAAACTTTGCCTGAAAGCGCAGGGTCTCACCTACGGCGAACTCGCCAAGCAATTGAAAATGACCGAATCTGGCGTCAAGAAAATGCTCAATGCCAAAGACATATCTTTACGACGCGTGCTTAAGATCTGTGATGTTGTCAACATCAGTCTCGGAGAGCTTTTCTCAAGCGCCGAGGCACTTGCCGTACCCACTGTTTATCTAAGCGAAACACAAGAAGAATCACTTCTAAAGGATCGTCGCTTGCTTGCCGTGTATTGGCTCACAGTTATCGAAAAACGAACTGCAAGCGAGATTCGAAACATGCAAGGAATGAACGATGTCGTTCTGAAATCCTGTTTTCAGAAGCTGGTGAGTTTGAATCTTCTGACTTATCGCAAGGGGCAGTATCGGTCCTTGTACTCACGAAAATTTCGTTGGTCAGATGATTCCAAACTCGCCAAGGTTCTCAATAAGGAGTGGTCAGAGTTGACACTTCGGCGAGCACTCAAAAGGGGGGATGCTGTTCATCGACTCATCGCCATTAAACTCTCAAAGCCTTCTTACGAGAATCTACAGAGCAAGCTCAACGACGTGTTCAATGAGATCATTAAAACCTCCGAGCGCGAGGAGTTGAGTTTGAACTCCCGTGATTTGTTAGACGTCACCGCATTGATCGCCGCAGTTCCCAAAGGCGTCTTCATGCCGGAGTGACAAATTCCAGCGCACTGTTAGAATTTTCGACACTTCCTCACCGAGACGCTCCCAAAGACGCGTCCGACATGAGCCCGGCACGATTATGGCACCTCCATAGGCAGGAGACCAGCCAGCACAGTCGAACTTTCGCAAAAACCGTAGACGAGGCCCATCGAGATGACTTCCACTTTCTTGAGGATATTTTTTTTCACGCTAGCTAGCATCGGCAGTCTCTCGGCTCCCGTTATGGCTGCCGAGATCAAGTGGATTTATCCACAGAATCTCAATCAATCTTTGGCCGATGACACCGACACAGCCCTGCTCAAGACAATGCTTGAGGATATCGCCATCGACGCCGGAGTGACGGTAACGATCACGATTGAATCGTTCGCGAACCCCGACGTCAAAACGCTCGAATCCAGCTCTAGCGCCGCAAGCACCCGTCATCTTGTGGCCACTCTTGAGCCACGCGCTAAGGCTTGGTCCTTCCAAGGTGGCTACTCTCTGGGGTTTCATAAAACATCCACGGAGGCGCAAGGAAGTGTTTCACTGACAGCTGAACGAGCTTATGAAGCCTGTACGATTGCCAAAAAGTTCATGTCGTTTTTAAGTGGCGGCAAACGAGTGTCCACGGCGCCTTTGGTTGACTCGGAGAGTTTGTCACAAGTCGCCCGTTATCACGGCATCAATGCCTTCTACTGGTAACTCCTCAAGTACAATGATCAAGCGCCACGTAACTGGTGACATCTTCACAATCAACTAATACCGCTTGTGCCGTGCCATTGTAATGGAGGGTTTCATATTGATTCTTACCGCCCGCCTTACACGTAGTAGTGATTTGCCCCGAGGTCGGGTGACAAGACGGCGTACTCCACTGCAAATTGCTCAAGGTCGCTGTGGCGGTAAAGTTTTCTTTGTTATTGAAAAGCGTGATGGTGCCACTGCTGATTGATTTGCTCGCACCGTAGCCAGTCACGGTAATCGGTGCAGAGATCAGAGTGAAATCCCAGGATGCCTCTTTGGTAGAAGTACTAGTAGCGCCGAGGATTCGCAGTCCATTGATGGTAACCACTCGGGTAGTTAAATTTGTAAACTGTGTCGTGACCCCGTATTGTCCGGCTGGAGCGTTGGCCGCCGCGGGCGGCGTGAGGGGCGCACAACCAGAGGCACCACTGTAACAGATGACATCTGCATAATAAGAATCCATATAGACGACCGTATTATTAGGTCCAATTCGATAGGTCGGCGCACTGCCATTAACCGCACCGATCGTCGAACCGATGCCTCCACCGAAAGTGCGCGTGACATAGCCGGAACTCAAGTTACCTGCTTCATAGGTGGTGCGCCCCGTGCTGCTGTCAAATGTCAGACGCTGCGACCCATTCCAGAAAGCATTGTCGGCACCCGGCGGATTACAGTTCGCATAGAGTAGCGTAATCGTCGCACCCGACACAGTCCCGGTCGGTGTGCGCCCAAAGGGCGCCACAGGACAAGTCGACGATGCTTTGGCTGAAGGTTCAAAAAGGCGTCCCAACACACCAATGAAATTCGTTTTACCAGCGCCTGACCGGTAATACCCAGTGCTGTTGGCAATCGAATCGCTCGTCACGATTGATCCCGCAAGACTTGCCGCCGCCACCTGACTGGCGCTTTCCTTTCCGGCGGTTGTCGGATTACTGGTGGGAGCCTTACCAGCTGAACACCCACTACCCACTACGGCTAGCACACATGTCACGCCGGAAAGAATGTGCCTCGTCCTTCGTTCTAATGTACACGACATGCTAACTCCATCCGTAGGATTGACTCTGCAAGCCCTTCTAAAATTAGATGCCAATAGCCATAGGCCTTCAAGAAGTTTCAGGGAGCATGCCTTGTACTGGCACAGCTCGACCATCGGCCAGTCGCTGATCCCAATCAAAAAAACCAACGTGAAACTCAACAAAAAAACTTTTCCTGAATTCGTCGAGTGTTTGAACGAATTAAAACCGTCGACAAAATTTTTGAACTTCAGCAAACGCTCCATGGTGAGAACGCTCACTTCATTCAACATCTTGCATGATGGGCCATTGCGTCTAAAACACACCAAAGTCCGGCTCGCCCTTTGCACAGTTTAGAAAAATAGGGGTGTGTTATGAAATTCTTTTTTTCTAAGAGTCCTACGGGTCTCTTAATACTTTCTGCGGCGTTTTCCATACTATCGACCGGCTGCACGCAGGTGCAGTTTCAGGATATTCCCGTCGCGGTCGTGCCTCCACCCAAGGTGGGCGCCATCAGTAGTTCTCCTAGCCAACTCGGAAATGCCGACGTCCAAACAACGCTGAACTCCCCCATCGACTTCAATGCCCAACTCACCTTCAACAACGGCAAGAGCTTTCAACTCGCGGTCGACACCGACGGTTCGCTGACCATCCAAACCAAGTACGGCACACTCGAGATTGTTCCGGGAGAGACTCTCAAGTTCCGCTATACTCCGGGCACGAATTTTCGCGGCGAAGACAAGGCTACGGTCTATTTGATTCAGGATGGTAAAGTGGTATCGACCGCGACTATCCGCATCCGCGTGAGCAACCCGCTTGTCGACCTCAAGCCGGCGCTCGTCGTCCGTGGCACAGGTTGCATTATGTGCCATGCTTCCCTTAATTCCAACGTGATCACCGATTTTGGCTACGGTGATGCGTGGTTCTGGGGTGGCCCTGGGGCCGCCCCGGAAGATCATACTTCCATCTACGCCGACGAGAGTACCGATCCCGCGTGGCGCTTCGTCAAAACCCTTGGACCGCAAGTCTTCGTTCCTCAAGCCTCAACTCAGCATCTGCCAAAGGTTGGCGCAGCATCGCTAGCATCTTACTTGCAAAACATTATTTCCAACTCACCGGCCGCAGCCGTTCGAGGCAGCAAAGTCGTCGAAATGAAATCTATTTATATCGGTGCGCCGACGGCCGATCGTATTCGTAAAATCGGTAGCCTTCATCAGGGTGAGTTGATTCGTTACTTCCCCGATGCCAATCAACCCGACACTCTGCCTGCACTTCGTCAAGTGAAGGGCGTAGGAACCGATTATTGGACCAACGACCAAGCGATACCTTTGGTATGCTCGGGTGATCTCATCATCGATGGCGTCTTGGTTTTAATTAAACCGGTTATCACCTCGCAAACCGGCTGCCGGATCTACTCGACAAAATCAGTGTTCTCCTACGGTCCGATCACCTATTCCGGCGGCGATCCGGTCAACCAGAACCTCCAAATCGCCAGTGCTCGCTCTATCAATCTCGGGCTTGGAAAGAACACCTGTAACGCGGCAGGGATCGGTACAAACAGTCTCCTCAACCGTCTGCAG
>SXRI01000403.1 GCA_005793615.1 Bdellovibrionales bacterium | reverse complement strand
TCGGAGATCGGCTCGATGAAGGTCACGCAGCAAATCGATGCCATTCGTGCTCTTGGCACCTCGCCCATTAAACGTATCGTCATTCCGCGTATCATTGCTTGCTTGATTGCAGCGCCGCTGCTCGTGGCACTTGGCAATGCTTTTGGAATTCTTGGCAGTCTCGCTGTGGAAGTTTGGGAACTAGGCCTCGATCCAATGTTTTGTCTCGAAAAAATGTTCACCACCGTTCAGGTCAAAGACTACCTCACCGGCATTGGCAAAACCTTTTTCTTCGCTTTTTTCATTAGCGTGACCTCCTGTTACTTCGGCATGAATGTCCGCGGCGGCACCCAGGGCGTCGGCACCGCGACTACGCGCGCGGTAGTGGTTTCTTCGGTCATGATTCTCATTGGTGACTTCTTTCTGACAAAAGCCTTCTTCTTTCTCTTCGAGAGGTAATGAATCCGATGGAAGTTATCTCCTCGACGAAAAACAAAGACTTTAATGGCCCGATGATCGGTGACGACTCAAAGGTGGTGGTCGAGTTTCAGGGCTTTCAAAAGCGATTCGGCAACAAGCTCGTTCACCGCGATGTCAGCTTCAAGGTTTACCGCGGCGAATGCCTGGGGCTTCTTGGCGGCTCTGGTGCTGGCAAATCCGTCATTTTACGAAGTCTGATTGGTCTCGAACGTGCTGATGCCGGCAAAATCATTGTCGACGGGCTGGATATCACTACCAAGCGCGAGCATGAGTTGATTGAAGTCCGCAAAAAGGTCGCCTACGTCTTTCAAAACGGAGCTCTTTTTGACTCGATGAATGTCTACGAGAACCTTGCTTACCCGCTTCGCGCGCATACCAAACTCAATGAATTTGAGATTGCCGAACGTATTCACGAACAACTTTGCGAATTCGGCCTGGAGGGCAGCGAGACAACCATGCCGGCCAACCTTTCCGGCGGCATGCAAAAACGAGTGGGCCTTGCGCGTTCGATCATCCTGCAGCCGAAAGTCGTTCTCTATGACGAGCCGACCGCCGGCCTTGATCCTTACAATACGATTCGTATACAAGAGATGATTTTGCGTTTGAAGAATAAAGGGGTGACTTCGCTATTCGTTACCCATGACATGCCGAGTGTGTTCGCTGTTTGTGACCGGATCGCACTGCTTTTGGATGGTCGCGTGCAAGCCATTGGCACTCGCGAGGAGCTGGAATCAGCTTCAGGCGGCGGCAAGCTAGCGCGCTTCATTCGTGGTGAAGAAATTTAGAGACGCATATTTGGATAGGCGTTGAGGAGAGACCGAAAATGGAACAACAGAGCTTCAATCTGCAGTATAAAGTCGGTCTGTTTATAGGCGCAGGCTTGATCGCGATGATGGCGGCTATCTTGCTTCTCGGCGGCGAAAAGATGTTGTTCGCGCGCTATATTTATCTGCGCGCTCGCTTTCAAGAGGTACAGGGCCTGTTTCCCGGAAGCATCGTTTCGTTGGCGGGCGTGCCTGTGGGCAATGTGAGTGCGATCCAATTCGTACCCGAGGAGAACAAGCTCGATGTCGTCCTAAAGATTAAACACGGCTTCCAAGGCCGACTCTATGTCGGTACCACAGCGGAAATTCGCACCCAGGGAGCGTTGGGAGACAAGTACGTATTTCTCAACCCCGGCCCTCCCGGTAGCAAGGTTCTCGGTACTGACTCTGTAGTGAAAGGTATCGAAAACGACTATTTTAAGCTCCTTACCGATCGCGAAGATGGCGTGGCGCGCATCGTCGATTTAATCAAAGAGATGCATATCCTCGTCGCCAGCATTAACCAAAACGGTCGCTCAGGCCAAATGATGCGTGATATGGCTGTCATTTTGACCAAGTTCTCCTCGACTCTTACGCAGATCGATAGCCTGGTAGGCGACCTACACGGGCAAATCCCTGAAAATCGCAAATTGCGCACCGCCTTAATTCACCTATCTGACATCATGGAAAAGATCGATCAGGGTAAAGGCACCCTTGGCCAGCTGATCAACGATCCCGCTGTTTATCAAAACCTCAAAGCGTACCTTGGCGGATCGCCACGAAACCGCTATATGAAAGAGATGATTCGCGAGACCATTCAGAAGAGCGAAGTCGAACAGGAAGCCAAATAAAGAAGTGGCGATCGAAAAAAATGAGTAAACAAGACCGGCGGCCCATAAAAACCACGCGACTCTTTTCTCTGCAGCTCGCGGATCACGACAACTTGTTTTCTCCCGGTGAGAAACGCAGGCTTTCGTTTCATTGGCTGCGGTTGGTGATTTATGTGCCCGCTATCGCACTTTTCCTACTTCCCTCATTCCGACTGGGCCAGGCCATACTTCAAATCCCCAGTTATTCGTTGCCGGACTCCGTGGTACGTGGCGAGATTTTCACCTTGCCTGGTAGTAACGCCAATCTGGTTCCACAAATTGCTGGAAGATCATTGCCGTTTATCGACGCCAAGACACCGCTGTTTATCGGCACCGCCCCGAGCTCATCCGAATTTGACATCAGCTTGATGTTTAAGGATCAAAAACATAATCCCTTGCTACGCGTGATCGAGACACTCACGCACCCGACCTACCCGCTCTTCGTGAAGCGAGTTCGTGTTTCAGCTCCGCAGGTCAGTCCTGCATCCGAAAGTGCGCGCGGCAAAAATGAGAGTGAAAAAAAACTCCCTCCCGAATTCACAACAACGCAAATCAAGATTCTAGAGCGTTTCGATGGAAATATTCGTCTCCGCTGCTGGAAAGAACCGGTGGTTGATGCGATCGGCGTCGATCCACTCAAACCGCGCAAGCATGCCCGCCTAGCAACCCTGTCGGCGGCAGGCTCGGGCGAGGTGGTCTACGCTGGTCCATCATCAAATGGTGAGGCTGCGGAAGTTTTACTTTATCATGGCGGCGGATTGTTTACCCGCTATTGGGACTTGAAAGAAGCGCGAGTGCAAAAGGGCAGCAAAGTGGGCGCTGGTCACACGGTCGGTCATGTTCTCTTGGCTCCGACCAATAAGGAAACACCTGCACGTTGGCAGGTTTTCATGAATGTCGGCGGCGTACCCATTAATCCTCAGGGCGAGATCAATCCTCAGAGCGTTCTTGCTCTGTCATCGCAGCTCTGCGATTCAAAGTAAACTTCACCTGACGACACCACTCTCGACCCGGGTCCCGCTCAAGGTGCCGATTGACTTTCTCTTTGATGACATCTTGAAAATACCAAAGTTGCTGCATCCATGTTGGATGGCGCACCCAAATAAAAAGACTTCCCTTTTCAAACGCCACCGGCAATGTCTGTTGCGCAATGGCCGCCCCCACTACATCTGCCCATTGCTGCTCGAGGCGCCAACGTAGAAACCCATCAGATAGCTCTGACTTGCTATTTTGCATCATCACCTGTAGGACATCGGCAGCCGCAGTAAAGTGAGCTTGTTGCTTGGAACTATTGCTATGTTTCGGGCTATGTTTCGGGCCCGCTTTGGTCGCTGGATAGGACGCCGGTGGTTGGGCCGATTGATTGGCCGGATATTTTGACGGCCGATTAGTCGACTGGCTGGTCGGCCGATTGGTCGGCTGACTGGTCGACTGGCTGGTCGACTGGCTGGTCGGCAGATTAACAGAAGGCCTCTGCAGAGGCTTGTAGGGCGGTTTGCTCATTGCTTTCAGGACATAACATGATCTCCAAAAATCCAAGAGAAAAACTAACAGAAAAACATATAATTCACGTCGTCGGAGCTGGACTTGCCGGCAGCGAGTGCGCGCTTCAGTTGGCACTGCTTGGTTACGATGTGGTCTTGATTGAAATGCGCGGTGAAGTCATGACGCCCGCACATCGCACAGCAAATAACGCAGAACTAGTTTGTTCAAATTCATTTGGTTCAGTTGCCGATACCTCAGCTCCCGGTCTCTTGAAATGGGAGGCCGAACAGCTCGGCTCGCGCATTCTTGAAGCTGCACTTGCCAATCGAGTCCCTGCTGGCCAAGCACTGAGCATGGATCGCGAGCGATTTGCCGAGATGGTAACCGCTATGGTGAGCGCCGAACCTCGCATTCGCCGTGAGACACGTGTGGTGAAGAGTCTCGATGAAATCCCCCGTCCTGCGGTTATCGCCACGGGCCCGCTCACGCACGAAAGCCTTGCGCATTCAATGCTAGAACATTTTGGCGACGAGTTTCTTTATTTCTTCGATGCGATCGCGCCGATCGTTGCAACCGAGTCGATCAATATGGAGATCGCGTGGCGCGCCGACCGCTGGGATAAGGGTACCAAAGACTACATCAACTGTCCTCTGTCCAAACGAGAGTATTTCTTCTTCACTGAAGAGATGAAAGCCGCTCGTAAGACCGAGCCTAAAGATTTTGAAAAAAACACGCCCTATTTTGAAGGCTGTATGCCGATCGAAGCCATGCTCGAACGCGGCGATCTCACTCCACGGTTCGGACCAATGAGTGCCAAGGGTTTACGTGATCCACGAACCGGCAACATGCCCTTTGCCGTAGTTCAACTTCGGCAAGATAACCGTGAGGGAACCGCCTACAATATCGTCGGTTTTCAAACCAAGATGACCTACCCGGAACAAAAGCGCATTTTTCGTTTGATCCCGGGTCTGGAAGATGCGGAATTCTTAAAACTCGGCAGCATCCATCGCAATCTGTACATCAATTCGCCGAAGCGCTTGAATCGCGACCTCTCGAGCAAACGTGATCCGTGGTTGTTCTTTACCGGACAGATAACGGGTGTCGAAGGGTATTTCGAGTCAACATGCATGGGTTTGATGATTGCCAGATTTATTGATCAAAAACTTCGCGGAGTTTTGCATGAGGATGCGAGCAACATCGGCGAGCTCCTGCCTCCGCGCGCCACCGCCCTAGGCTCGCTGCTTAATGCAATCACAGATGAAACCCGAGCCGATCATTTTCAACCAACAAATATCAATTTCGGCCATTTGCCGGCGATTGCCGACACTGTTGGCGACACTGGCGGCGATCGCCGTCGACGCCTCGACAAGCATGATAATCGCCTTTTACAAATCGCTGCCGCCCGTGAGGCCTTCGCGCAATGGTTCAGGCAACAAGGCCGTTCCGTAAAAACCAACTCGGCGATGGATCGTATGGCGCAAGAGTTAAAGGCAGCCACCGAAGCAGCAACGCAGGCAGCAACGAAGTCGGCAACTCCGTCGGCGACCCAGACGGCCACCCCGTCGGCAACTCCGTCAGCCATGCAAGCTGACACGCATCCAGCCGCAAACGAAACTGCGGAAACTACCGATGTCTAACGACAGCACCGGTAGCTCACGTTGGGCTGTGCTTGAAATTCCGGATTTTCGTGTTCTCATGGCGACTCGCCTTGGAACATTCATGTCGTTACAGGCACAAGCTGTCGTCGTCGGCTGGCAGGTCTATCAACTGCGCCCGGATCCTCTTCTTCTCGGACTCCTCGGCCTCGCAGAGGCGGTCCCTGCTATCGGCTGTGCCTTTTTCTCCGGCCACATAGTCGATACCCATCGCCCGGCATCGGTGTTCCGCTTGAGTTTACTCGCCTTGCTGCTCAATACCTGTATGCTTTTCGCCGCGATCCTGCCATCGATACCGCTATCAGCCGATATGCGAATCGCGTTACTCTTTTTTGCGGTCTTTGTCTCAGGGGCGGCTCGCGCGTTCTTCACGCCTTCAGTTTTTTCCCTTATTCCTGAAGTTGTCAGCCGGCGGCTGATCGCACCGGCATCGGCCTGGAGTAGTTCCATTTATCAGATGGCTTCGATCGCCGGTCCCGCGCTGGGTGGTTTGATTTACGGTGCATTCGGCCCGGTGGTCGCATTCGCCACACCACTCATCATTCAGTCGTTCGCATTTCTTGTTAGCCTCAGGCTTTCTTCGTCTGCACGAGAGTTTCAAAGTACCTCACGCCGTGAGCCCTTCGCTAAGAGTATTGTCAGCGGTCTTCGCTTTACCTTTCGGCACAGAGTGCTGTTTTCAGCAATGACGCTCGATATGTTCTCGGTACTCTTTGGTGGCGCCGTGGCGGTTTTACCGATCTTTGCCGACCAGGTACTGCACGTTGGCTCCATCGGTCTTGGATGGCTCCGGGCCGCACCCGCCATCGGTTCGGTCATCATTGCAATCGTACTTGCCGTTCGACCGATGCGAGTGATTACCGGCAAGACATTGCTCTGGGCCGTGGCCGGATTTGGAGCCTCTACTTTGCTGTTTTCGTTATCAACAAATTTTATACTCTCGCTCGTTTTCTTGGGTTTAAGCGGGGCCTTCGACGGAGTCAGTATGGTGATTCGCTCGACGATCCTGCAACTTCTCACGCCGGAAGACATGCGTGGCCGAGTCTCCTCCGTCAACAGTGTGTTCATCACCTCATCTAATGAGATCGGAGCATTTGAATCCGGTGTCGCCGCCCGTCTTCTCGGCCTGGTGCCATCGGTTTTTTTCGGAGGCGCGATGACCTTAGTGATCGTCGCCCTGACCTTTTGGCTTTTCCCGGAGCTTCGTAAGACCCGGATCGCCACCCATGGTGAACCATCGTAAAAGGCCGCTTGCTGGCACCGCTTTGAAATAATTGCTATGGCAATCATCGACAACTTCAAATAGATGATCTCCGCCCGAGGTCTTAAACTTGCAGCAGTTGCAGCAGTTGCAGTGGTTGCAGTGGTTGCAGTGGTTTTCGCGATGATGAAGTTCGTGAGCCAATGTGAGCGGTCAAGAATCGGGGGCAAAATGAAGATTCAAAGGGCACCAAAAGAGCCGTCAGCACTTGCATTGGTTGCAGTACCTGCATTACTTGCAAAATCCCTCCGCGCTAAGCACTTTTCATCAGCTGCTTCGTTCGCCGCTCTTGTGGCCCTCACCTTGGTCGCACTGATCCAAACAGGATGCAATTATCAAGTACAAAAGAACAGAGCCGAAGGCCCAGCCATAAACCCCTTGGACAAAAAGGCCATCCCTAGTACTCCGACAAGAAAGTTTATAGCCGTTTTTTATAGCCCGCTTCTTCGCGGGTTTGACTCTTTGCAGTAGCAACATGTTTTTGTTCTCGATTATCCATTCAAATTCCTCGCCTTTTTCGATCTCGAAACTCTGTGCCAGAGCCGCTGGCAAATTTACTGAAAACGATTGGTTCG
>SXRI01000402.1 GCA_005793615.1 Bdellovibrionales bacterium | reverse complement strand
GCTAGGAAGTCATCTTTTTTACGGTGCGCGAGGTGCAGCTCAAGGACCTTGTTCTTGAGTTGCGCTTCGAGCTGGCTACGATGTATCGCTGCTGCGATAATGTCGGCGGAGGTTTGCAGAAACTTAACATCTCCGGGAGTGAATCGATGAATATCGTTCGCGGTAGCTTCTAAGAGACCAAACGGGTTGTCCTCATCTTGCCCTGAGATCGTTATATTGACGCTTCTCAGGTCGTCGGAAACAAGTGGTTCGATGGTCACAGCCGAGCTGGCAGTGGAGCTGGCTCGCAGGATAAGATTCTGGCCGTCGCGGGAACTCTCAAAAATCGAAACACGTTCGCCATTGAGGGCAGCAGCGATGATTCGTACGGACTCCTGAATCAGGGAAGAGATCTCAGTTTCACGCAAAGCCATCCGACTGAGTGTAAACAAAGCTCGTTGGCGATTCTCTGAATTCACATAGGAAGCGTTCATCAAGTGAAGATGTATACTGCGGGGAAAACCCGATAGGCAAGTCATGCCACTCGGGTGCTGACGCTTTAAGCGTAGTTGAGCCTGAGGCATTTCACCTCGGCCGGCAAAAATACGAATCTGTTTACTGACGGTTTTTGAGCATCTCCATGACCGGAGCGATTCGTTGTACCTCGGATCCGGTTGCTTGAAAGCTCTTAGGGATTCTTTTCGGGTCGAGGTCCGGCAGTAGACAGTTCTTCCCGTCGTTATCGCAGCGGTTGACTCGTTCGCACTTGTTGATGGGATCAGTCACCGTCGACATGGTTGGTGAACCGCCAACCAAGATGCCAACCACTTCATTCTTGGCGTTGAACACAGGGCTACCGCTGTTGCCTTCAAATGCATCCAGATTGCTGACGAAGATAGTCGCCACCGGATTGTTGAATATCACCTGGGCATTATCGGCCGACTTCATCGGCGAGCCCATTGGGTAGCCAATGATTGAAACAGCGTCGTTTTTTTGCACGGCTTGTTTAGCGATTGTCAGTGGAAAGCGGTCGCGCACGGGGCGATCGAGTTGCACAATCGCGAAATCGCGGAAAGGTGCCTTCTCATCCACCACGGCATAGATCGTTTGTTTACACCGGTAGATCTTGTCCGGAGAAATTCCTTCGGTCTGAATGGTGCCGTCAGGGGACTGCTGATAGTCAAATAGCCAATCATAGATTTCGCAGTAGCCATCGGCTTTGTTGCGAACCTCGCCGACATTGACTTGGCAGTGGCCGGCGGTGAGCAGAATATCCGGCGCGATTAAAAAACCCGAACACGCATAGCCCAGGCTCGGATCCGAGGAAAACCGTTCGTCTTTGCAAAGAAGACCATCGAGGCGGTCGGTCAGAAGGTTCACCTTTCCATTTGGGGTCGTCGTCTTGGCGGTGGAAATGACGGCTACAGCCGTAGCGCTGCCGATGGTAGCAAACTTGGAGTTCTTGGTTACATATTGGCGGTCATCTGGTCCAAAGACTGAAGCGTTCGCACCAGCTCCTGTTATCATTGCCAGGAGCATGAGGAATGACAGGAGTGAATTTGTGAGCTCTAAAGATTTGGTTCGTGGCATGACGCTTAAACTCCGAGACATCGCTGTGGATTTGAGACCTGAGTGAAAAGTAGCGATCGTTACTTCAGTAATATTGCAATGCATCAAATTACTGTATTTAAAGATGAAACCACAACCCCGCTGTAAATTTTTCAGGTTCTAGGGAGTGATTGTTAAGAGTTTCGACATTTGCCGATGTGGGAGTGTTACTTCTTGAAATACGGGGCCGCTAGGCTCGTAGCCCAGGGCTAAATAGAAAGGAATCGCAGATTCACGTGCCTTAAGGGAGATGTTCACAAAGCCATTTTCCCGGGCCCACTCCTCCGCGAAAGCCACCAAGCGTTTGCCGATTCCTTGCCCTTGATTTTCGGGGGCGACAGCGACCTGGCGCATCTTAACCGTTTGTTGATCAGCTTTTGTTAGGAACAAGCAGCCGATGAGGCGGGCGCCTTCATTGCCGTGCGCGGAATCGTGAACGGAGGCGCCAAAATGAACATTTTCAGCGTCGCTAGCGAGGTCCTTTTCGGAAAATTCCAAGCCTAGCGGCTGGCGCAAAACACGCCGTCGGAGAGCCACTTCCATTTGATACTCGGTGGAACCAAAATTTATCAGCTTAACAGTCACCTGCATGAGGTCGAGTTCTACTCTAGATTGGGAGAAAAGGTGAGAGCATTTTTGGATTCATTTCTGGACCATGGAATGATCTAGGTCCGCGAATCGTTGATGGCTGCAAGATCTCCGCGGTGGTAGGATTTTAAAATATGAAAAAAATTGAAAAATCATTTCTTGCGGCCCTCTTTCTCTCAACTATTTTTGTTGTTTGTTCTGCGGTGCCGGCCGCCGCCAAGGCGACCCCAAAAAGCTCACAAAAAAGCACCGGGAAAAACTCCGCAAGATCCGTGAAGAAGAACCTGCAAAAGGTCCTACAAAATCCCCAGCAGCTCATTGCCGCGCGGGCAAGCGGGATTCTTGCAAATTTACGCAGTCGGCCACTACGCTCGGCCGAGAGTCACCTGAAAAACACCCTCGAAGTCGCGGCCGAAGCATCGAAGAATTCATGGCTCGAAGCCGTGTATGAAAAGAACATGATCGAAAGTTCGTGGGCGACAGAAATGTTGGCCGACAAGAGACTCGTGGCTGCAGTGCTTGAGGTCGAGTTGGGTGATCGGGCCAAGCGTTTTTATCCGAAAACTCTGGGTTTGCGTGAGTTTTTGTATAAACACAAAATGATTGATTCCAAGGGAGCCCTCATCGCCGCAGGGGATGAGATTGAGCAAGCCCTGGCCGAAGAATTTCCGGCGGGCTTTGTCGTGAGGCCGGCGGTCGGGATTGCGCCCAGTGAAACTTCGCGCGGACTTTTCCCTGATACGGATCAGTTCATTGTTGAACTCGTGCGTAAGGACAATGCTCTCTATTCGGCTTCTCATATGGGCCAGCCGGTAAAGAGTCATATTCTTAACACTGTGACGAGTGGCGAAGGTGTGGTGCTTCAGGAAAACGTGGTCATGAGCGCAGATGTTCGAAAACCCCTCAAGGAGCGGTATTTTCAAGAGGTCCGCATTCATACCTATGAGGGACGGGTGGTTGCTGGTGCGGTACCCGAGCGTTGGGTGCAGCATAATTTACTTACGCCGGAACAAGTGCGGCGGGCTGAGGCCTTTATTGGCGAG
>SXRI01000401.1 GCA_005793615.1 Bdellovibrionales bacterium | reverse complement strand
TCGCGCTCATTTTTCATGAACATCGAAATTGTGTTGATCTTGCTATCGAGATCATCGATCGCGGCCACAAGAAAGGCTTCGAGAAACATCGGCGTCTTTGGGCTACCATACTCCAGTCGCCCGTGATGACTAAGGACGATGTGTTTTAACAGATCCGTCACGTCTTGCGGAAAACCAAGAATACGTGAAGCTTTTCTATCGATCAACTCAATCGCCATCACCATATGACCAACGAGCTTGCCGCGATCCGTGTAGGAAATGCCCCCGGAAATCTCTAATTCCCAGATTTTTCCGATGTCATGAAAGATCGCACCAAACATAAGAAAATCAAGATTCATCTCCACCTGTTGCGCCTGATAATGCGCGTGAATACCCTTCATCAGACCGCAGATGGAAACGACGTGTTCGAGAAGTCCGCCGACATAGGCGTGATGAATGCTCTTAGCCGCTGGCGCCTCTAAAAGACGCTTGCGAATCTCGGGATCATTGAGCGTATCCAGCGTCAATTGGCGAATTGCGGGATGCTGGATGCTCTCTGCGAAATGCATGAGTTCGGCCATCATTTGTTCGGGTGGCCGGCGTGAGGTCGAAACAAAATCCTCCATGCTGTACTCTTCCGGAAGAGCTCGCTCAAGACGATGAATCACGACTTGCCGGCGGTGTTGAAAGGTCTGCACTTGACCTTTCACGCGAACAATATCGCCGCTCTGGAAACCATCGATCAGGGCATCGACATTATCCCAAATACGAGCATCAATCGAGCCGCTGGCATCGGCGAGAAAAAGACTGATATAAGTCTTACCATTCTTGCCCGTGAGCACGGCCTTGTCGCGCGCGAGAAAGACCGAACTGAAAACCTGTTTTTCGCTCAAATCTTTAACGAAGATTTTCGCTTGCGGATTAGTAGCATTTTCGGGAGGCGTTTCTGTAGACATTGGCGCAGCTTAACCCATATCGCCCGGTAACGAGAAGCCGAAAAACAAACCCACTCAAGGTCGTTAAGGGCATTGCAGTTTGCGGCGCACAGAGTCTTTTACGGTAAGACTTGCTAAATAAAGCTTTCCCTCATGAGCGGCGGCAAAGAAAAAGGTGCCCGCCAACGCACTGATATGACGGCCATCGGTCGTATTGACGAGAAAGCCGTCACGAGACGAGGCCTTGTTAAAAGCCGAAGAGACATCAAAATAGGTGTTGCAACCGGCGCCAAAGCGCTCACCGCCCAATTCCCGTTCCCGGGCGCCGCTGAGAAAGAACACCTTACGTTCTACCTTTTCAAGATTAGGTAGAAACTCGGCCACGAAGTAAAAGCTGCCATTTTTCGCTTGCACAAACTCATTGAGATCAATCTCGCCGCCACCGGCCGGAAGAATGATCTCCGTGTGCCCTTTTATTAAAATCCCCTGGTTCTTTTCAACAAGATAAACACGAATTGGTGAAAATACCGAGGGCAGTTGGCCAAATCTTCGCGTCGAACCACCTCCAGAAGAAGCCCCACCGCCACCACCGTGCTCGCCACCGCCTTCTGGCGGTGCTGCTGATGAGCCGCCAGCGCCGCCCTCATGAACCAACACCGTGATTTTCTCCCAGAGGCCTCGCGGCAACTCAGCGGAAGCAGCACTGCGACTCTGATCGTGAGCCGTGAAGGTATGATTTTTCCAAGTAGGTGAGTCATCGCGGCATCCCGCAAACAAAATTACCAATGCCGCGAATGCGCTCAACCTATTCATTACTACTTCGCAATCTCAAGCAACTCGTTCGCCGGACGATAGTTGGGTGAAAGTGCCCTCGCCTTTCGTAACAATTCTTCGGCCGCGTCACGATCTGCGCGTAACTGCTTGGGCGGTTTTTCCTGTATATGGTCACCTTGTACTACAGTTTTTCTGAGAAGAATTTCTGTCAGGCCGGTCATCGCCGCCATGGTTGGGATCTCATGGGCCAGCAGTTCGCGGTATGCCTTTTCGGCGCAAACAATATCACCGACCTGATGACAAACACGGGCGCTGACCAACGCTGCGAGCTTCGGTTTGTCAGCGCGTCCTACCAAGCGAAGCGAGGCACGGGCGTCTTCCACTCGACTCAACGCGAACAAAATATAGGCATTAGTTGCCTGCAAAACTCCATTGTCCGGATCGTGAGTGAGTCCCTGTGAAATCGTTTGCACGGCTTCGTCTCGCTCCCCCGCTTTAAACAGACATAAACCAAGAAGTGCTCGCGTCGTTGAGAACTTCAGTTCATCAGCAATACGTCGACACATCGGCGCAAGCGATTTCCATTTCAGAGGTTCAAGAAAGAGAAGCGGATCATGCCAATGATCGGAGGTTAACTCCGGATCAACATCCAGGGCGGCGCGCGCCTGAGCTAGTGCCGCCTTGCGATTACCGCTCTCAAGCTTTAACCATGAATCGAGAACCAAAGCCTCTTGGCGGAAATCCTGAAATTTCAAAAGCGACCGATCCACCAAGGCTTCAGCAGAACGAAGATTCGCCGCGCTCCGCTCGCTCGCTATCGTCGCGCGCGCCGCCAACAAAAGCGAACCCGGATGATCACCCGCAATAGCATACTTCCGTATGGCATCTGACTAGGCTTTACGCAAAAAAGCGATGGTGCCGGCATTGAGCATCGGCGCCAGTGAACCTGGCACCAACGCTACCGCTGTA
>SXRI01000400.1 GCA_005793615.1 Bdellovibrionales bacterium | reverse complement strand
TTGCAAGTGATGGATAACGGCACCCTCACCGATTCTCATGGCAAAGTCGCCGATTTTCGCAATTGCGTTTTGATTTTAACCACCAATGCCGGCGCCGCTGACGCCCAAAAAGGTGCGGTCGGAATCAATCAAGGACTCCATTCCGATGTTTCAATGGATGCGATCAAACGCGCGTTCACGCCTGAGTTCATCAATCGCCTTGATGCGATCGTTCACTTCCAGCGACTCCCCGAAGAGGTCGTGTTACAAGTGGTACGTAAGTTCGTTCGTGAGTTTGCTAAACAGCTTGAGAAAAAGAAAATCACTTTGACCACGACCGAGGCCGCCGACAAGTGGCTCCTCAAAAAGGGCTTTGATCCGCTGTATGGCGCCAGACCGCTGGCGAGAACAATCGACGAGCACATCAAAAAACCGATGGTCGACGAGGTTTTATTCGGTAAACTTGAAAAAGGCGGCAAAGTCATTGTCGACTGTGTGGATGACAAGATTGTGATTCGAACTTGAGGGTGAAATTTGCAGCTAGGGATTGGCCGCTCCCCACGAAAACTTCTGTTGGGTTTTGCCCTTGTCACGGTGCTGGTGCCGGCAGGCATCAGCGCTTGTTCGACGACATCCAAACGCCGCCCTTCTAACAAGGGCGAGCTTCCCCTCCCGCCAGCGACAACCAATTTTGATAACCTCTCCGAGAGCGAACTTGAACGCGCGCTTGAACGAGCACTCGAAGAAGATTCGAGCGAGGAAATGCGCTTTTTAGTTCGCTATCGGCAAGCCGCACTGTGGTCGAAACTGAATCCCTCCAAAGCCTGTTCGGCGTGGCTTGAAGTAAGTACCGAGCCCCGAGACCGCGAGCCGCGCTTTCCCTTGCTACTGATCGCGCGCATGCGAGCCCTGGAAACCTGCCCCAAAGACCTTCTCGAGGAACAGGAGACTTCCTTACAGGCCTACGCGAAGCAAGTCGGCTCCTCTCAAGAAGGTTGGCTTCGCGAGCTGGCCTCGCGCGCCAGTCTTAGCCGAGCCGTCCGTCTCGACGATCGGCTGCAAGAGCTACGCTTCTCGCTCGAAGTCGCAGTCATTGAACCTATGCAGAGAGAGCAAATTCGCCTGCTCGAACGGGCCCGTGTCCTGGCTAAGGAGCTAGGCGATTCGTTGAGCGAGGAAACCGCCACTCGACAGCTGGAAAGAATCGCGCCGCGCCTGATCCCAACTCCTCTGCCAGACCAATACCTTGCGGTCGCCGCGGATTTTCGTAAGGCGCGTGAATTCGCAAAGGCA
Source organism: Bdellovibrionales bacterium (assembly GCA_005793615.1). Lineage (GTDB taxonomy): Bacteria > Bdellovibrionota > Bdellovibrionia > Bdellovibrionales > JAMPXM01 > SXRI01. The sequence goes on along the minus strand of SXRI01000400.1, from coordinate 1,366 downwards.
CGGGATTACTATCAAAGAGTTGTCGATGCTAAAAACGAGATCGGTCGCGATGTGATCTCGGATCTTGATCGCCTGCGGGCACTTGACGGCATTCGTATGACCTACAAACTGGAACTCCAGACCGAGCAGTACATACAGGGCACGCGCGATTACTCCAACTTCGCTCGTCAAAAACTATTTACCAGCAATGTTGGTAAATACGTGGAAACCCGAATCGCATTGGCGCGAGCAATATGGACAGATGGCTCACCTTCCGATGCCGAGCAAATTCTCAGCAAACTTGAAAGCGAAATAGGCGGCAAACACTCCCTTGATGAATCCATGTTTATTCGCGCTCGAATCGCCGAGGAAAGCGGTCACTTAGAAAAGGCCGCGAAAATTCTGGCGCAATTGGCAGAGCATCGCAACACCAAGCCGACAAATGATCGCGGTCTCAAGCGCAAGATTGCCTGGTACCATGCCTGGATCCTGCGCAAAAGCGGACTCCTGAAAGAGGCCAGCGAACGCCTTACACAGCTGGTGATGGATGAGGACGAAACGCCATCATTAGCTGCCCGCAATCACTTTTGGCTAGGGCGCACCTATAAAGACCTTGGTGATAGCGACGCTGCCAGTACGCAGTTTTCCTGGTTGCTCGCCAATGATCCGCTGGGCTACTACGGGATACTCGCCCATCGAGAACTCGGCAAACTTTTACCGACAATTAACTCCTCCATTCAGCCGACAAAAAAATCCGCTGATGACATTCTCACTATGAGCGAGCGCGCGACTTTCGAGTGGCTCGTAGCTGCAAATGAAAATGATTTAGGCCGCCGGTTCCTCGCGCAACTTGGCAACGGGCGACGTAGCGGTTTTAACAACGAACAAACGCTCGATTGGCTGCAGCTGTACGCTCGAGCGGGTTCGTATCAAGCGCTTTTTGCGTATCTCTCCGATCTCGCACCTGAAATCCGTCAACAGATTCTCGATAAGAAGCCCGATCTCCTGTTCCCGCGGCCATGGCAACCGGCCGTCAGTCATGCCGCCGCAAAGTTCACCATCCACCCCGAATTGATCTTCTCGATCATGCGCCAAGAAAGTTCGTTCAACCCAACGGCTCGCTCCAGCGCCGATGCTCTCGGGCTTATGCAGCTGATTCCTGAGGTAGCGCGTACCGCCGCCGATGGCACTGACATCAACTACCAAGGGCACGATGACTTGTATCGACCAGAAACCAATATCGCTCTCGGCTCAGCTCACCTTCGCCAACTTCTCAATCGCTGGGACGGCGCCTTTATTCCTTTGGTCGCGAGCTACAATGCCAGTGAACGAGCAGTTCAAGGCTGGCTTCGCTCTCGATCCCACCACGATCCTTTGCAGTTTATTG
>SXRI01000399.1 GCA_005793615.1 Bdellovibrionales bacterium | reverse complement strand
CCGACAAAGGTAGAGACAAAACCCGTTGCTGAGGCCCCCATGTCCACACTTGATCTTGAGTGGGAGAGCGTCGACGAGGCCGATGGTTATCAACTTAAGCTGACCCCCAAGCAAGGTGGCGAGGCCCTGATCTTCCCGACTGAAGAGAGCAAAATCAGTCAGAAGATCCCCTCTGGCACCTATATGATGCAAATTCGCTCCAAAGAAAAAGCTACCGGTTATTTTGGCGCCTGGAGTGAATCGACCGAAATCGACGTCGCTCCAAAAGTCGTTACCCTTCTCGAGCCCAAGGATCTAGAAGTTATTCCCGAGCCCAAAGAAAAAAGGCGCGATGTTACTTTGGTATGGCAGGCAATTCCCGGAGTTCGCCACTATCACCTGCGAATCTGGGAAGAGGGGCGAGAAGAAAAAGGACAGGATTTCGTGACCACCAACGCTACCAAAACTCTCAAACTCTCCACCGGACATGCCTTCTTCTGGAGCGTTACCATCGAAGACGAAAAATCAGTACGCTACGATACCAAACCCACGCCCTTTAAATTCACGCTTCTCGGCAAACAATTGTTGACGCCGGTAATTGATACCAAAATCAGTCGCTCTGATGTGACTGGACTTCAATGGCAGCTCTCGCCCGATGCAAAAACATATCGAGTGCGCTTGGAAACTAAATTTTTGGACGAAACCGAATGGCGGATACATCGCGAAATCAAGGATGCAAAAGACTTGAAACTCGCCTTTGAAAAGCTCGTGGCCGGGAACTATCGATTCGAAGTGATCGCCGAAGCACCTCAACGTGTTAGCTCAGACCCCGCTAAGTTTGAATTCACGATCAAGCCCAGTGAAAGCGAACTCGCAGAGAAGCTCAGCGTAACACTCGCCCAAGACCCGCCACCTACAGAAGCCGCAAAAGCCGACTAAAAAAGAAATTTATCCGGAAGCCCCATACGAGCCACCACTACGCGTGTGATTTCAGTGGCGGTTTCCTCGAGTGCGCGTTCGGTGACATTAAAAACCGGCCAGCGACGATTCTTACGGAACAATTCCTGGGCGTATTGAATTTCTTTTTCAATATAACTCAACGAAGCGTACTCACCACCGGGATCCGTGCCGAACTTTTCCAAGCGGTTCCGCCGTATCCGCGAGAGTGAATCACCATCGATAATCAAACCGACGATCTTGCGCTGATCGACTTTGAAAAGTTCTTCCGGCAGCGGCGTATCGATCACCAGAGGACTATTGGCGACCTTCCATCCTTTATGCGACAAAAAGATCGACAGCGGAGTCTTGGAGGTACGACTGACACCCACGAGAATAATATCTGCTTCATCAAGATGAGTCAGACTCTTACCGTCATCGTGTTTGACCGTATATTCGATTGCCTCAATTCGACGATAGTAACGTTCGTCAACTGTCCGTAACAACCCCGCTTCGCCCTCGGAACTGACACCGAAATAACGATCGAGCGCCACCAAAAGCGGGCCAAGAAGATCTACCGTCTGCAATCCCTTGCTGCTGGCAACCTCGGTGATCTTAGTACGCATTTGCGGGCTCACCACCGTATGCAGGATGATGCCTTTATTATCAAAGGCCTCATTCACAACTGATTCAATCTGTGCTTCGCTGCGCACGTTCTTGCAACGAACAATATTGATGTCCTTCTGGTCATACTGAACCAGCGCCGCGCGAGTCATTGTTGATGCCGTCTCGCCGGTACCATCGGAAATAATATAAATGGTTCCTCGAGGCTTGATCTCTGACTTATCAGTGGAAGGGCTCACAGCACGGCCTTTCGTTCAACCAATTCAATTTCCTCAATTTTTTCACCGGCAGCGGCTGACTTTTTCGGCCACGCCTTTTTGAAGGCATCTCTGGAGAGCGCATCAGGCAAAAAAACCCGAATCTTAGACATCTTCAGCGCAACCGAGATTTTCTGAATGGTCTCGGCCCAACGCTTGCCATCGCCAGCAAACGGAACAATCACGGTTTGCGTATTCGGAAAACAGGCATGGCTCGGGATCAACATTGGTGCTTGCTCAGTCACCGAAATCTCCGGGCGATCGAATCCCCACTCTTCTTCAATCTGCGCAAGTTCCACGGACACCGTCTGTCGTTTGTGACATTCGGCTTTCATGATTTGAAAGTTCAAATACCAATCAATCTTTCGCGTGAGTTGCGAAGCCGCAGGCTGGGCAACCACCCAGAGCGGACACCCGGGCTTCAAACTGGCTTGATCAAATGCGAAGGCCGCCACTTTAGCGCGCCACCTGATCGAGAATGCCGTTCACGAAGGCTCCGGAATCGGTACTGCCAAATTTCTTCGCTATCTCGACGGCCTCATCGATTGCAATTCGCGGATTCAAGGGCTCACCCAAAAACTTCATCTCAAACACGGCAATACGCATGACAGAAAGGTCGACCAAACCCATGCGCGAAACCTTCCAATGGGAGCTATGAGACTGAATGATCGCATCGATTTCTTTGAGCTTCTGGGCAATGCCGAGAAAAAGCATGCTCCCATACTCAGAAATCTCCTGTTCGATCCCGAAGTCAGTGTTAAATCGGCGCAACATTTCAGGTGCGGTAGAGGCCTGAAAGCCACCCGGAACAAACTCTGTTTGGAAGAGCAGTTGCAAAGCCATTTCGCGTGAGCGCCGTCTCAATCCCGTGCCGCCTTTATTCATTTACTTCCCTTCAATCTGCCCTTTAAACCCTTAAGCGTTCGGCGAACCGAACCCTTCATCTTGACTCTGTTCTTCGAGATGTTCAACAAACTCGCCGACATCCTTAAAGGTCTTATAGACACTTGCAAAACGCACATAGGCGACATCATCGACCAGGCGCAATTCTTTGACAACTTTCTGACCTACAGCCTCACCGGTGACTTCACGTTCCGGGCGCGACCAGACCCACTTGGCGACTCGCTCGACAATTTGATCCATTTGCGCCAGCGAAACCGGTCGCTTCTGACAGGCCGCCTGAATTCCACGCAAGACTTTTTCTTTATTGAAGACCTCGCGCCGTCCATCTTTTTTAACGATCATCGGATAAACCTGAAGCAAAGTCTCCATGGTCGTAAACCGACCGGAACACTTTAAACATTCACGCCGACGACGAATGGTCTCGCCTTCTTTACCTATCCTTGTATCAAGGACTCGATCTTCTAGGTGGCCACAATTAGGGCATTTCACGTGAGTTTCCTTAAATCCCTTAATTGCCCAGAAGATACGGTCTACACCTGCTTTGCGTCAAGACTTGCCGTGACGCACACTTGCCGCTGCCGAGCAAACGCGTTACTTTGGTTGCCTAGGAAACTTACTCGGAAACTAAAGTGAATCTCTAGTGAAGGAGATGGGAAATGACGCAGAAGCAGGCGGCTTCGCTAATCATCGCAGGAGCAGTTGTCGTATTTGGTGCTTTATCGAATGCACAATCACTTGATGACAATAAGGGACCGGTTGAAATTTCTGAGCCCAGCGCCCCGTCGCAGCTCGCGAGCGAACCGGCGAAATCACCCGAAACACCGACGGTTGGCCGCAAGGCCGCTGGTAAATACATGGGAGCCAAAGGAGCCGCCGCCAATACCGGTTCGACCGACACTCAGCGCCGGCGCCCAGCGGCTGCCTCCAGCGACCATTACTTGGCAGTCCATATGGGCTCGTTTATTTCCGATAATTCCTATCAATGGGGTACGCCTTCGAACCAAACCAATGTCGGCAGCTGGAATATTGGCGTTACCTACCGAATTGGCGAATGGCATAACTCCATGGACCTCGGCCTACGTGTCGATCTTCAGTCCTATTCCCTTCGAGATGGCCGCGCCAACAAACTCAGCTTTGTTCCCGTCATCACTTTTCCGGATGCCGGCGCCAAGTTTCCGCTCTATTTCGGCGGCGGTATCGGTTTTGGCGTCTTCACTCAACAATTGCCGTCTGAATCTCCGCTGACTCTCGATTACCAGCTTTTTGCCGGTGTGCGCTTTTTCGATGTCATCAACAACACTGGCTTCTTTGTCGAGGCTGGTTTGAAGAACCATTTTCTAGTGTTCAGCGATGGCCAGTTTAACGGCAATTTCGGCGCCCTTGGTTGCGTCTTCACCTTTTAACAGAAGCGTTTCCAAAACAATTGATGAAGCTCCATCGACCAGTCGCCGAACAGATTATCCTAGCCATTAAATCCATCTTCGGCGCTACTCCCGAAGGCAAACGCTACTATGCCGACAAAGTGATCGAGCGCCTGTTTAAAAACAACCGAAAGCTAGGGGCTCGCGATCGACGCTTCATTGCCGAATCCACCTATGGAATCGTTCGTTGGTGGCGTCTTTTGCGAACTGCACTCGCTCACGCGGACTATAGTGCTATGCCCAGTGACCTGGAACTTTGGCAGATTTTTGGCGCCTGGCTTATTCGTCAGGGAGCAGAGCTCCCACCGTGGTCGGAGCTACGCGAGTTAAAGCCTGAAGTTATTCGCCAGGCCTTTGATCGCGCGGCTCGTGAACCACAAGTGAAAGAATCCGTCCCCGATTGGCTCTATGAACTGGGGTTAAGAGAACTGGGCGACGTGCGTTGGCACAAATGCCTGCATTCTCTCAATCAAACAGCCCCCGTCGTCCTACGGGTCAACCGCCTGAAATCCACGCCCGAAGAACTGCGCGAGGAGCTCGCACGCGAAGACATCGACACAGATCTCGCGCCTGACGACAACGGCCATTTGCCGGACGGACTGGTTTTACGCGAACGCAAGAATGTTTTCAGTAGTGAATCATTTAAACTCGGTTTGTTTGAAGTACAAGACGGTGCCAGCCAAAAGGTCGCGCCGCTTCTCGATGTTAAGGCCGGTCACCGGGTCATCGATGGCTGCGCCGGCGCCGGCGGCAAAACCTTGCATCTTGCGGCGCTCATGGGCAATAAGGGTAAAATCATCGCCATGGATGTACACCAAGTTAAACTTGATGAACTCCGCAGACGTGCCGCACGTGACGGTGTAGACTGCGCTGAAACCCGTTTGATTGAATCAGCAAAGACCATCAAACGTCTTGAAAAGTCAGCGGATCGCGTACTTTTGGATGTACCCTGCTCTGGTCTGGGCGTCGTTCGCCGCAACCCGGATGCAAAATGGAAGCTTACTCCTGAAGATTTGCCTCGCCTCCACGCACTGCAAGCTGAGATTCTTGGCGAGTACTCTGCAATGTTGAAGCCGGGTGGAAAGCTGGTCTACGCCACCTGTAGTATTTTGCCTTCTGAAAACCTCGCTCAGGTCGAAGCTTTTCTCACTAAACAAGGCGATGCGTGGAAGCTGCTCCAAGTGCATCAGCTATGGCCCGGTGAACCCGCTCGCGACGGCTTTGAAGGCTACGACGGCTTCTTTGCCGCCGTCCTTGAACGAGTGCACTAGAGGGCCGGCGCTCGAAAGCTCGGCTGGATTTTTTTGAGGTCCATGAGAACCGCAAAAGCTTCCTGCATTTCCAAATCAATGGCGATATCACCATTGGTTCGCTGAAGCTGCTGCGCTAAACGTGATTTCGATGCCTCCGCCAGCTTGGCCATCACTTCGTTGCGGTTGGGCATATACGGCCAGACATCCGTCAACTTTGACGCCACTGACTGCGAAGGAATAACATTCTCAAAATTACGCTCTAGAAAGGTCCCTTGCGGAATCTCGGCAACAACAATGTCAGAACGCACGCCATTGAGCTGTGGGCTCCAGCCGGTAGGTGCGTAGTAAAGACCTGTAGTGATTTTAATGATGCCCGGAGCTCCTGTCGGATCGTTGGCATTCACCGGGATACTTCTTTGAGTTGAGCCTTTACCAAAGCTTTGCGGGGTACCCACGATCACGGCTCGTCCGTAATCTTGCAAAACCGCGCTCACCAGCTCCGACGCACTGGCCGAACCCTGATTGATCAAAATAACAATGGGAAAATCGTACTTCGCCGCTTTAACATCGGCTCCGATCACTTCCGTGGATTTCGCGGCGATTCCGCTGCTGGCCATTTGAAAAAGCGGTCCTTTTT
>SXRI01000398.1 GCA_005793615.1 Bdellovibrionales bacterium | reverse complement strand
CGACTGGTTGTCGCGCGAACCCGTCAAAAGACCGCAAGACGCACGTCCTCCCGAGACAGCGCCGGCGGTCGAGCCTGAAAGGATTGAAGGCGAATGATAGGAATCAGCACGCAAACAAGTTCGCGCCGCCTACAGGTCGAGAACCGAACTCTCTTCAATCGCATTGATTGGACCTTCGCCGGCAGCATTCTCGCTCTCAACGTGATCGGACTTATCAATCTCTATAGCGCCACTCACGGCCATAACGACATCGGCACCAATCGCCTGTTCATCTCGCAAATCCTGTGGCTGAGTGCAGGATGGTTTTTGTACTTTCTTGTGACCCTGATTGATTATCAGATTTTTGTGCGGCTTTCGTACATCATCTACGGACTCAATCTCCTGGCACTAATCGCAGTCATGTTCGTGGGTAAAGTTGCGCTCGGCGCTCAGCGCTGGATCGACTTTGGTTTTTTCAGTTATCAGCCGTCGGAATCGATGAAACTCTCGCTTTGTTTGATTTTGGCAAAAGTTATGTCACATTATTCCGCCCCTGAAGGCCTTGGCCTCAAAGAGCTAGCTCTCCCGCTTCTCGGCTTAATAGGCGTACCTTTCATCATCACCGCCGAACAGCCTGACCTTGGAACGGCGATGATGCTTTTTATCATCGGTAGCTCCATCTTGTTTTTCATACGAATCAAACCAAAAATCCTGCTGGCCGTGACGATGACACTTGTTATCGGCGGTGCCGGTGCTTGGCTTTTCGCTCTACGCGACTACCAAAAGGATCGCGTGTACACCTTTTTTGACCCGGGCCGTGACCCCCGCGGAAAGGGCTATAATTCCATCCAATCAAAAATCGCGGTTGGATCAGGCAAGTTTGCCGGTAAGGGTTTTCGCCAAGGTACACAATCCCAGTTGGAGTTTTTGCCTGAGCGCCACACGGACTTTATTTTTTCGGTCCTTTGTGAGGAACATGGGTTTATTGGCAGCATTGCCACGGTCTCGCTCTTTGCTTTACTCTTTCTTTTGGGGGTGAGAATTGCCGCTCAGGCACGAGACAAGAGCGGCGCCATCCTAGTGGTCGGCGTGCTGGCAATTCTCTTCTGGCATCATTTTATCAACATCGGCATGGTCATAGGACTTCTGCCGATAGTCGGCGTGCCACTACCGCTATTGTCGTATGGCGGTTCGAACATGCTGACGACCATGGCAGCACTCGGTTTGGTTTCAAGTGTCTCCTATCGAAAACACATGTTCTAAGCCGGCCCGTGAACCCGGCTCATTTGGCGATCACTTCGTGAGAAGCTGAATGAACTTCGGCGAGGCGAAGTTAGAATCAAGATTGACGATGGGCGGAGTCGCGGTACCTAAATTGATGTCCGCAGTGTCCGGCTGATCAATTAGGCTGACATCTTGGAGCATGACTTTCGAAATCGGCTGCGAGCTGCGAATCGCCGGCACATCACCCGGTGTGATTTTTCCGGTCACGTTGCGCATGTATTGCTCAGCCGCGTACCAACTGCCATCGCCATCGGAATCAACACATGTGGCAAGCTCATCGCCAGTGGCGCCCCATGCCTTTTCGGGGCAAAGATAAGGATCAAAACTCATCTTCGCCAAGCGCGATACCACCTGTGAGAAGGTCAAGGTGATCACGCCACCTTTGGAGTTAGTGTATTTAATTAAACACGTTTTATTGATAGCGGCAATACGTGCGCGCAAGGCCGCTACATAAGCTCGGGCTGTTCCCTCGAACTTGATCGAGCGATCGCCAGCCTTCGCCGCCCGAAACTGACTGACTGCAGACTTGATAATATCGCCTATCGCGCCACGTAGTCGCGAATCACGGTTCGGGGTTGAATATTTTCCCCAAGTCGGGTCCTCTTCGCCAAATACGTCGGCCGGCAGTGTTTCCGGGTGGGGCTGCTGACTGATTCCCGCCTGAACCGCCGTATCAACATCGGCCACGCGATTTTGTATTTGATCGCAAAGTGACTTCATCATCTCGCCGACGACGGCATCAGCACGTACTTCGACCTTGGCGCCGCGCATTTTTCGCGCGAGGTAATCAAAGAAACTCACCTTCTTATAGCCCTTCGTCCATTCCAGCGGATCAACTACAGCTCCCGGTGTGATCTGCGACCCCGGTCCAAACCACTGTTCAAGTGACCATTTACCTTGCGAAAACAAGTCGGCATCGGTGGTTGAAACGATTCGCCCTCCGAAGTAATGGCCGCTGGTATCTTGTTTTGCCCCAACGATCTCAAGAGGACGAAAGCGATAAAACCCTAATCCCTGATCGGGACGTGAACGATCAAGCGTCGACGGCTGAATATTCTTGAACTGCACACTGCCGTCGGGATGAGCATCAATGACCTTGATAACTCCGTCTTTATCGATACTCCAAACAACCAACGCATGCCCGGTCGAATGGACGATCGCTCCCGGCTCGATACCTTGTCGGTCTATTTTTACCGGATAGAGATCAGAGAACTCAAAGCCCGGAGTCAAGGCACCAACGCGATAGGTACGCGTCGACACGACATCGAACATCGACTCAATGTAATTGATCAAATCATGTTCATGACCAGGACGACTCGGCACATTCCCGCCGCCTCGGCTTAAGAGAACATTTCCGTAAGGACCATTATGCTCGGCCCTTTTTGCCAACAGCGCATCTTGATTACCGGTCGAAGCGTAGGCGCGGGTGTTCATCTTAAGATCGGTCACATAGCCAAACGGTAAGCCGTTGTGATAAGCGAAATAGGCCCTTAAAAAATACGGGAAGTCGGCACAATCTGAATACATCACCGAGCCCTTTGGATCTTTATCCGCATAGATATTGGCTTCTGCTAGGCGCATGCATTTCTTAACGGTGTTACACTTGCGTGCCGCAATTGCTTTGCCAATTTTACCAACAAAGACACCAAACTGTTTTTCATCGGCATCAGTCCACTGAGTTCGGGTAATCGCCATCGGCATCAGAGTCCGCGGCTGCGCACGAAACTCTGCTATGGCATCTTTAGCGTCGGCAAGCTCTCCCCCGCCTGGGCGGGTTGCAGGTGCTGGATGCGGCGCTGGCTGTGGGGCTGGTTGGGGTGCCGTGAAGGTTTCCTCTGGCGGAGCTTCATTGAGAGGTCGGGCGCCACGGCGCGAGCGATGCCGAACAAGAGTCGATTCCTCCTCTGGCAGTGGAGCTTCATAACCTGTTGAAGGTTCGTCACGAAACCAGTCAAAAAAGTCGGCCCTTACCGGAAGAGTGGAAAAGAGCACTGAGCCGACGACACAGCCCTGAATACAACGTGTCAGGAGGGTCGAAGAACTTAAGCATTTACGGTCCAAAAGATTTGCCATACCTGAGGCTCCTTAGATCAACGTGCAAATGAATAGCAGCGCCCGAGACTCATGCATACAATATTTCGGCCAAGGGGTAGGCGAGAAAAATGCTGGAATTACAGCTGGTTGGCCTATCGACACAGACAAGCCACTGAAGATTAAGTCGACAAAGACGCGAAAAAGGCTTCCTGTGAGCTGGCAATACCTAGCTGAGAAGGTTGCTTTTTGTCACACCCTTAAGCTCGTCCTTGAAGCCTTCACGCGCCAGGAGATCAACTTCAGGAACATCGAGTGCGATCCGGTATCCGGTGCCAATCACAGTTTCAATGGTGACGCCAGTTTCCGCAAGCTTGCGCCGCAGGTTCGAAACATGCACGTCCACTGTACGGTGTGACACAGATATGGAGTCAGTCCAGATGCGATGAAGAATTTCATCGCGGGTAAAAATCTTATTTGGGGCGTTTGCAAGGAGGCGAAAAATTCGAAACTCGAGCGACGTCAAATCAATGGAAGTTCCGTCGGATTTTTTACGAATCCGTTGTTCTTGGGTCGAACCAATGACGTTGCCAAAGCTAAAAGTGGTGTTCTCTTCATCGCGCAGTTTGCTCTTACGCAAACGCGACTCAATCCGAAGGCGCAACTCTTTCAGATCAAATGGCTTGACGATAAAGTCGTCAGCGCCCAATGAAAATGCCGACACCTTGCTCGAAAAATCCTGCCGCCCGGTTAAAAATAATATCGGTTTAGCTTTTGCCTTTTCAGAAAGTGCCGATAGCAATTCAAACCCGGTGCCATCGGGCAATTCGATGTCGATCAGGTAGAGATCAAAAGTCTCACGGCTTACCAAACTTAGCGCCTCGCGCAAAGTTGTCGCGAAAGCCAAAGGATGCCCAGCTAGCGCTTCCTCAAGGAGAAGCAATGTATCTTGTGAGTCTTCAACGCAGAGAATTCTGTTCATCGTGTTAACCTTGCACTGCAATCCAAAGCTGAGTCACGTAAGATTTCAAAAAAGAGGGCCTCTGTTAACAGCCAAGGTCGCTAAACCAGACGAAACCTTCCAATTGGCCCCGTGCGCTCTCCTGTTGGCGGCTTGCGCTGAGCGTAAACAAAAGGTGCCTCTTTTCCGTGAAGCAAAGCGCCAGCGCTCTGACTTGCTAAGCAGCTCGCTTGCTCGACTTGACGACATTTCCCCTCAAAAACATGAGACTTCATACCGTCAAAAAGAAACGGGAACAAGTTAAGAACGAATATTAACCCAATACTTACAATGGGCACAATCACCACGATCAGCCATCCTAAAATCAAAAGACAATTTAAGGCCATTAACGCTGTAAACAAAACAAGCTGCATAAGTTCTCCCAATAAAGTGTTTTTAATTATGAACCGGGACTTGCCTTCTTGTGCCAACAACTGAAGCAACGCTGCTTTCGAGTGTCGCAAGATCAAATTTGCTCCAGATGCCGCGAATATCGAACTGTTTCAAACCGGCGGGAATCACGACATGACCTGAACTTCCGGAGTAAAAAATCACCGGAAGCCGATGCCCGATGGTTAGAACCTCATCACCCTCTTTCAACGAGGTTTCACCCGACATCTCCGGCATTTTGCTATCCAAAAACAACAAGTCATACTGACGACTCGCGAGTTCTCGAATCATGTCCCTACCGCTGGCGACATAGTGAACATCAGTGGAGCTGTTCTCCAAAACACTGATGAGTGGAAGAACCGAGTCAATCTCATCATCAACAACGAGAACTCGGGTACGTTTAGCCGCATTTGTTTCGGCTTGCGCGACCATGGTCGCGAGGAGGAGTGTACCGCCAATCAATGGCATCGCCACGACTACCAAGAGCGGTGCCAAGATCAAAATCGCCCAGGGAATCGCCACCAAAAATGCAACAAGCGCAGTAAACGTAAACATAACCCCTCCTTGCGTACTTCACAGCTGCTGAAACTCGATGTTCAGACCAAAGATCCATCCATGGTTGAAAGACATCATAAACAAGAGATGTAAAACTGGCTTAAAACTGCGATGAAGAATCATTAACATCACTCAGTGAATGCCCGATTCTGAAAAAAAGGTGGGGAAGTTTGCTCTAGATCATGCTAAACCGACTGCAATCTAAAGGAGTAAGCACCGATGACATCTACAACTTCCAATCCAGTTGTAACTCCTCTCGCCGGCACGATTGCCGATCAACCAAGACAGGCGCCGCTCTCCGCATTGCTTGAACCATTGATTGAGAACCTTCCTGTTCTTGATTGCGAAGT
>SXRI01000026.1 GCA_005793615.1 Bdellovibrionales bacterium | reverse complement strand
GATCGTGCCAGTGATATGAATAGTGCGAGTCAAAATCGCAAAGGGCACCCCGGGAGTCAGCGGCGACATCAGAACTGCGGTTACCGTATAATCTCCAGGAGTGGAGAAAGCATGCGCCGTGGTGACACTCGTCACGGTAGGCGAGCCATCACCAAAGTTCCAAGTCACGCTCGTGATTAATGATTGCATGCAGGCAGGAATAAATGCCCGCATCGGTACATCTTCCCCAACAATACCCTCATAGGGGCTCGTCAAGGCGATCTGCGGAATACAAGTCAAACCGTCGTAAATGCCGACGACATTGACTCTCTGACTCAAGTGATAAACTCGTCCTGTTGAATCTTGAACATCGGCAGTTATAGTTTTTACGCCCAGTTGAGAATAGCTATGCGCGATCGGCGGCAACTGCAGCTGCGCACCCGAGCCATCGCCAAAATTCCAACTTGAACTCACAATCGTCATTCCGCTAGGAGTAACCAAATCGTAGCTCATGGTGCTATGGAGGATGCCAACCAAAGGACCAACTATTACAGGCGCATCAGAAACCACGACCGTGGTTCCACCGGTACCGACTTTGTCGCTCGCGAGTTTACGAGACATCCCGCCGGCACTATCAACCACGGTAGCGGTAACGGAATAAACGCCACTCTTTCTAAAGGTGGTGGTCACCTCTTGGCTCGAGGCTGTCGTGTCAGAACCACCGAAAACACTCCACTCAATCTTCTGATTGCTGGAACAGCCGAGATCTGGGCTCGCCTTATAGGTGACCACTTGGCCCGCCTGTGCAGTCGGCACGACTTCGACTTTAAGGTCTGACGCGTCTACCTTGGTGGTTTCGAAGGATGAACATTTCAAGGCCGAGTTCATCCCGTCGCTCGTCCCGTTCGAGAAGTTCATCGGACTCTTATCGCAGCCTACTGCCAAAACTAGCGCCGGCGCCAAGAGAAGGATTCGAACAAGTGAACTGCTTCTTTGTTTTTGCATAACACCACCTCGACTCACGTCTGGTTAATGTTCGGCGATGAAAGTAAAAATCTAAAGGCGAATCGTGAATCTGAATCAGAGTGAACTGCTGACCTGTAAAGGTGGTTTTCAGTTTCAGAGAACTCATCAGTGCACGAGGAGAAACTCGAAAAAACTGACCAGAGAACTGACAGTTTTCGCTGACTTTGTTTTTCATCCACCAGTGTTCTTTGGCTACTTGCCGTGTGTCGCGCATGAAGGTCGCTCGCCCCTTGTTTGCTCTGCGGCTTACTTAGATTTCTGTGCAAACAGAGTTCTGTATTGTGATTCCAAACGAGCACCAATCCGAATGTCGATGCTAACAACGGCTAGCTGTCACGATAAGCGGCAACAGCAGCCAACGAACACGCCGCAACGGGGACGCCCGCAAATGCGTTGAGACTCGCGCGCCGCCACTTCGTCGCTATTGCTGCGTCGCATCGATCAATCATCGCAGCAATCTAACCAGTAGCAAGCTGTCCCCACCCCTAACGGTCCCGCATTTGCAACGTCGCACGGGAAACAAGAAAATTTCTGTCTGAAAAAACTAATAGCCAGGGAAAAGCAAAATGAAACCGATTTCCGCTGTCACTGCTTTACTAAGCGGACTCCTTTTGACCCTTTCACCAATATCAGCCCATGCCGGATTAAAAAATGGCCGCTTTGATATCAACGCCTCTGGTGGCGGCTCGGATCGCTGGGGTGGTGACGGCGGCAATGCCGGCAACGTCACACTCTCGCTCTCCTATGCCGATTCGGCAAAAACCCAAGTCAAAATTTCGGGCCGGGTCAATCGCGGTGGCTCAACAAAAAATAGTGATGAAACTTTTAATGCCAGGGATTTGAAACTCATCGCAATCCATGCTGACGGCGGTAACGGCGCCAATGGCTACTCGGGCTCTAGCGGCTCAGATGGCCGCAACGGCAACGACGGCCGCGACGGCTCCAATGGCTCGGATGGTTGCCCCGGGGGCAATGGTTATCGCGGTGACGACGGCGACAATGGCAGTGATGGTAGCGATGGCAGCCATGGCGGCGACGGCGGCAATGGTGGACGCGGCGGCAAAATTCTTGTTTCGGTTTCGCCCGAACAAACCGAGCTTCTGTTGTTGGTCAAAACCTCGAGCTCAGGCGGCGTCGCGGGTGAAGGTGGTTCAGGCGGAAGCGGCGGTCGTGGTGGACGAGGCGGCAGCGGTGGTCGCGGCGGTCAAGGCGGTCGCGGAACATGTGTTGATAGCGAAGGACGCCCCGTCGGCGGTAACGATGGTTCCAATGGCTGGAACGGCTCTGACGGTCGAAGCGGCTCGGATGGTCGCAATGGCTCGAGCGGCTCGGATGGATCAACCGGATCGGCAGGCTCGCATGCATTTGAAGTAGGATCGCAAAAGTATAGCAATCCCTTCCGCCTGGCGATGTCGCAGCTCAAATTCGTAGATGACAATGAAGACGGAATTCTGCAACCCGGTGAAAAACTCCATCTCACTTCCCTCACGGTAAACAATCGCGGCGGCATGTCGTCACCCGCAAACCAAGACATCAAACTGACTTTATTTAACAATGCGATTCTGACTGTTAAACAAACAAAAGACCTGGTCATCAGCGACACCATCGCGGCTGGCTCCTCAAAGACCATGAACTTTGCAAAGGGTGAAGTCGTACTTGAGGCTGTCGCGAAAACCTCGGCAATCGGCGAGCAAGCCAATGTCAGTTTGCGTATCGGCATCAACGCCATCGCGATTGATGATGCCCTTGAAAGCGGCTTTGCTCTTCATTGGCCGGTTGCGATCGTTGCTAGCGAGGAGTCAGGCGCCGGTTACTTCGGCACCAGTAAGGCTCTTAAATTCACGGTAAAAAACGTCGGCAGCAAAGGTATCGGACCAGACGGCGCGCAACCTGTCGACATTCGTTTTGTTTGGACCTCAAAAGAAGTCCCGGGAAGTGATGTCACGATCACCTTAAAAGACGGCCGCAGCTTCAAACTCAAAGATGCCGTAGTGATTTCAAACCTTGCCATCCCGCCAAAAGCCACACTCGGCCTCACCGTCACCACACTGGTGAAAAACTCCAAAAGCCTCCTCACAGCCACGGGCGCTTTACGCATTGAACTTCATCTGAAGTCGATGAGCTCAGGCGCTGATGACAAAGTTGATGTGGCGACCAGCAAACTCAATCTGGCCTTTGATCTTCGCCCGCAGACTATTAGCCGTAGCGTAGATCTTCGCAATCAGGGTGTGGTCTGCCGATATCCAAACACCATTTTCAAAAACCAGACGCTGACTTGGCTGACCGTCAAGAAAGCCAAAGGTGCGGATGCGGTGAAGATACAGTTCGCTACCGCCGGGCTATTCTCTAATGATCCCTCGCCGGTCTATACCGTATCCGCCTATGACTTCGCTTCGTATTCGCGTGCTTTCGCAGGCACTCCGTCAGCGGGTACCGTAATGCAGTTCTTAAATGCCAATATTGTCGGGCAAACACGCCGTGGTCAGGCCCAGTGGATCATCGACCGCTGCGGTCGATAGAGAGAAAAAAACAAGGAGGAGAGACTGGTGCTCTCCTCCTGACTGGTCACTTCGACTGTCGACATCGGTCGACGTCGGTCGACGTCGGTCGACGACAT
>SXRI01000397.1 GCA_005793615.1 Bdellovibrionales bacterium | reverse complement strand
AGCCTTGGCCGTACTGGAAGAGGTCACTTGCCGGTTTATGATTCGTGGGAACTGGTGGGTGAACTTCGCTTGTTCAAGTCGCTTTACGATGTCGGAGTGATGCGCAAGGCTTGCGAGATTTCGGCCAAAGCTCATGTCGAGGCCATGCGCTTTACGCGACCTGGGGTTACCGAGCGGCAAATCATGGGTGTGTTAATTGGTAGTTTCCTAATGCAGGGAGCGGAACGCGAAGGTTACGGCACCATCGTCGCCTCAGGCGCGAATGCAACGACTCTTCACTATGTGTTTAATGATCAAACCTGTCGCGATGGCGAGCTACTGTTGATCGATGCCGGCGCCGAGATCAACTATTATGGGGGCGACATCACGCGTACGTTTCCCGTAAACGGGAAGTTCACCGAGGTGCAACGCAAGGTTTATCAAGGAGTCTTGGATCTACAGAAGGATTTGTTGTCGCGAATCAAACCTGGGCTTGTCTTTAAAAGTTTGCAAGAGTCGACGATCGAAGTTCTTACCGACTTGATGATTGAACTCAAGCTTCTTACTGGCTCTCGCCAGCAGCTCATTGAAACTGGTGCTTACAAAAAATATTACCCACACGGTGTAGGACACTGGTTGGGCTTGGATGTTCATGATGCCGGTTTATCCACTATTAACGGCGAACCGCGAGCCCTTGAGATAGGAATGGTATTTACGATTGAGCCGGGAATATACATCCCGGCCGACGACCTAACGGCGCCGGCCGAGCTCCGGGGAATAGGCATACGAATTGAAGACAACGTGCTCGTCACACCAACCGGGTGCGAAGTTCTCACTTCACTCGTCCCAAAGGAGATCTCCGAGATGGAAGCTGTTATTGGAACGGCTCCCCGGAATATCTCCTAAGCACGAAAGTCAGTGATGACCTACCAATCCATCGACGCGCTTGGCAGCGTGTCGTCATAGCTCTCGTAGTCGAGGAGGTACTCCTCGATACTTCCTTCCTCGGCCAGACTGGCGAGAATCCGGAGCGCGTCCGTCGTCGTAAAGATTCCGGTGACGTTGCCGCCGGCATCGACGATGATCGCGGAGCCGAGTTTGCCATCTGCCATTTCACTGGCAACCTCACTTAACGCCATATCAGAATTTGCGACGAATACATCGCGCTTCATGATATCTCCCACCGTCAGTTTTTTAGCCTCGGGTAGACCCAACGCGGATTTTAAATCGCGTTCACTGACGAGTCCTACAAGCCTTTCCTCTTGTATAACGGGAAGATGGCGGATCGCGAGTTCACGCATAGTATCCATCGTCTCCTTGAGACCAAGGTCCGGTGGAACACAGTGTGGATAGCGAACCATGTATTGGCTGATTTTGCTGTCTTTCATAGCCGACCCCCCTTTTTGTCGACTGAAAGCCGACATCTCTTCCTTTTGGTTTTGCAACTCTCGCACCAACAGTGAGCGAAAATCCAACAGGGTTTGGTGGATGGAAAGGGACAGTTTGACCCAACTAGTGGGACGCTTTGTTCGGGGGATTGTAAGGGCGTGTCTCAGATTAGAACATGTAATTGATACCGAAATTGAGTACGGTATGCCGTTGGCTCAGAGTTGTCGCGCTCTCAGCGCCTCCGGTTGGACCTACGCGGGTTCCTTGTCCTGTGATGTTGGAGCCGTAAAGAGAAAAATCAAGTGCGCCAAAGGCACGCATGTTTTCAGCAATTTTATTCTCTACAAATATTGAAAATTCGTTGATCGTGTTTCTAGACGAAGAGCCAGATTTTCTCGGCGCCTCTGACATCGCCGGAAGGAAAAACAAATTTAGGCGACCACCCATGAACCAGTGGCGATTGTCGGTAACCGGAAAGGAACCGCTGAGACCAAAGAAGAATCCCGAGTAAGTCACGGTCTCGAATGCGTCGGGCGTGCTGCTGTCGACGTACATTCGATACATCGCAAAGCCGCCGCTGATTCCGACCTTAGGTCCAAAGAAATCCTCACGGAGTAGAAAGTTATATCCGAGATCCAAGCTGTAACGGCTGAGTGCTTGATTAAGTGTTCCATTGGTAGCTCCGGTTCGTGGATTACTTGTCGAGAGCACGCCCTGAAGAATATCGGCACGGGTGGTCCATTCAGGAGTTAACCACAGTTCTCCGGCAATACCCACGCTGGGATAATAGGGGGCTTTCGCAGCGAGCGTGCCCGAATCACTGAGTGCTACAGAGCTATCAAATGTACCAAGACCTACTCGGGCACTTACTTGTCCGAACGAAGGCGGGCGCACCGGCAACCATTCCTTGGGCTCTTTACCAAAAGTCACCGAGGCATCCGGCCGGGAGCCAATGTCTGAGTAAGCGGAGCCGTCTTCAAGGCGTGAGGGCTCAGGGTAATTTATCTGCTCGAGACCGGATACTTTGGCCAACCGTTGAACCGCGCCTTTTTCTTTTTCAGTAATTATGGCGCCGAAGCTCAGAGTTTCGTCGACTTTGAGAACTTTGATACGACCGATGATCTCCTTCTCGGAGCTAATCAAGAAATTGAATTTTGGGTGTCGATTGACGGCGATAATTTGGACAACGGGCAGAATCTGATCTTTGGTAATGCCGTCAGACTTTCCCAGGTTCACAGTGACACGATTTCCCTGGCGGCTGAGCAGAAACCCCTCGTAGGGAATACGTCCTATCACTTTGCGATAGAGCTCGACAACTCGCTCGCGGATCTCAGGCAGATCGTAGCGTTGATGATCGCGTAAGATCTCTTGGCTTATTACTTTGCCGTCTTTTTTGAGAAAGATGTCGATCCGTAGCGAGATGCCGCTGGGTCCGCGACTAATGGTACCGCCAACAAAAGCATCAGCATCAATGGGTTGCACAAGCCTTTGTACCTGTGTCGGGTTTTCCTCGAGCTCAACCAAAGTCGGAAGACTGCTGGCGGTGCTGGCGATATTGGTGTCGACAAAGTCCCAGCGATGCGAGGCTTTCAGAAGTTGCGTCAGTTGTGCCTCAACCGGTCGTGCGTAGATACCTTCAACGTTATCGACAATGGGCAGGAGCGCGATACGGCGGATGGTGAGTTCCTGATCGATTTGACTGACGTAGGTCGCGGCCTGCTCGACGTTCTCCGCATAAGCCAACCTGCTGTTTAGCACAGTGGTTGTGAGTAGGGTCGAGCAAACCATGGAATACGCTGTAAACTGAACGTGACTACGCATGAGAATATTTTGCCATCAATCCGAAAAACAACCAGTCCAGTCAAGCGATCATGGTATCGAGCCGATGAGAAAACATGCTTGTTCGCCGGTATTTTCTAACCTTAGGCTTGTTTGTGGTTCCTGCTAGTTCATTGGCCATTTCATTGGCGATAGCGATTGCAGTTCCGTCGATGGCGAAAGCGCAAATCGAGTCAACGAGCGAGAACTCCGTGAACCCCACTTCAGTTCTACTTTTGAATCGTGGGCAATCGAGCACGATCGCGATCGATACGGGCCGTTATACGGTTCGACCCAAAGCTGAACCTCGCGTCACACCGGTAAAAAAGCACAGTATCAAGGAAACTCCTAAAGAGGCTTCAAAAGAGATGACTAAAGAGACGTCGGAGGAAACGCGTGACCCTGTCACCGTCGTCGTACCGAATTCCCAAGACTCGGAGAGTTCGGGCGCTGCTATTCCTGCGGCTCAGCAGATCGTCGTGCGTTGCGAGGAGCCCTCGTTACCGACCGCTACGCCGAGTAATCCAAGCGCCTCTGTTGCCGGTGAAACAGCTCGCCGTATAAATGTTCTTGATTTAAGTTTTGCTCCGGGTTTTCTGTACAATAGTTCGGAAAGTTCCTATGCCTTTCGCAACTACGCGTCGTCAGCTCCCACGCTACACGTGGAGGCCAATGTATGGTTGAGTCCGACGTTTTCCCTGCACGGTGCCTACACCAGTACGCTCAGTGGGCATGTTAACGACTCAGCCAACGGTAGCCGGAATGTATCGGCAACCCAAGAATGGTTTTTGGCCGGCATTCGCACCAGAAAGTTTTTCGGATCCGAAAAATACACTGCGGCGCTGATTTTTGGCGTCGACTATTACGACTATCAGTTTCGTGTCCCGGCTGATGCGGCCACGCGTGGTGGTTTGCATACCTCAGGAGTACAGTTGATGCTTGAGGCGGAGATTCCAGCTAATCGTACCCGTTCGTGGATAATCGGTGTGACATTGGCGCCGAAGCTCAAACACACGGAGAGTGCGACAACGGTAGACTTCAAGTCTGGTGGAAGTGTGGATGCAAACGCTGTTGGACTTGTGATAGGAAGTCGGATTCAGTTGGAGCGCAACGACTCGATTTTCTGGAGAGCCTCGCACACTGTGGAGAAAGACCTGTTCTCTGGAGCTGCAAACGTCGCTGATCCGCATACGGGCACTACACCCACTGGTGTCGCCGTACTTAACTCCTTTACGATGCTGCAAATTGGCTATACGTGGGGCAATTGAGCGCGTTCTTTTCGTCGTCGCCAAAATCTGAAGCCAACATAGCCGAAAATCAATAGACCTAGAGCTGAAAAAACATAGAGCTGAAGTTTGTGAGCCATTTCAATGGCGCCGCCAACAGCGTCATCAAAATTATTTCCGAACCAAAAACCGACATAGACCCAAAGAGGCACACTTAAGAGTGCGGCGAGACCGTCTAGTAAAAGAAAGGTAGAACGCTTGACACCCAAGGCTCCACTCATTGCGAAGATAGCCGAACGTACGCCCGGCAAAAAACGTGCAACAAAACAAATAAAAGGTCCATGTTTTCGAATCTTGGTTTCTGCTGACAAAAGTCGTGCGGGAGTAAAATAGCGTCGCAATCCAGGAAGTGAAAAAACACGCTTGCCGAACTTTCTTCCGAGCATGAACAAAACTGAATCGCCGGCGAGGACACCGATAAGTCCGGCAAGCACAGCTCCGGGAAATGAGATCTTTTCAGAGGCGGCGAGAAGTCCTGCTGCCAAGAGCGTAATATCCTCAGGAACTGGAACGCCCATGCCGCAAACGAGAAGAATCCCGACGATGGTGCCGTACACGACTGGACTAGGAAGCTGCGAGACCACTTCCATTAAGTTTGAGGCAAACAGGCTGAAGTCCATGGTGGTCCATTATCCATTTGGGTGGAAGAGGCAGCAAGAATATAATGATCAAAGGGGAAATTGGTAGAACTATGACGGAAAGCAAACAAAAGCAGAAGTTGCGCATGGTGGTGGCGGATGACGCGCCATTTATCAGAGAAATCGTTCGCAGTCTTGCATTGAAGAATGACATCGATCTTGTTGGCGAGGCCGTCGACGGCATTGAGATCGTAGCACTGGTTGAGGAACTCAAGCCCGATTTGGTTTTGATGGATATTATTATGCCGCGAAAAAACGGTATCGAAGCCACCAAAGAAATCATGCAGAGATTTCCGAAAATGAAGGTAGTGGCATTTTCTACGGCAGATCAGGAGACCATGGTCATTCGTGCTCTAGATGCCGGCTGTTGCAATTACATCATCAAGCCGTTTGATGGGCCGGCCCTTCTGGCGGTGATTCGTAAGAGTTTCAAAAGCGGAAAGTAAAACAGGAGGTTTTACGTGAGTGAAGTTTTCTTTGTCCTGAAGACCTTGATAGTGACGATTGCAATCGTTCTTTTGCTGCAGATTCGCATAGGCAGATCGACTCTCGAGCAACATTCGCTTACCTGGCTTCATAGCTCCACGGCTGTGGAAGCCCTGCGCGGGGTGGCCGATGGTGCGGTGGCCGCCGGATTCAATGGAGTGAATTGGATCAAAGCTACTTATCAAAAAAAGATGTCCCAAGACGGAGCCCCTAAGTTTGAGCTCTCATCGAAAAAATTCTGGGAAGCCGAAGCTTCCCGAGTTAAGGGCGACGAAGTCGACTGATCTTACTTTATTATGTCGCCAGGTGTGTTCGCGACATTCGCTTCGCTCTTCGGAGGAAGAATCAATCCCGCCGTGTCACGAGACACAGTTGCCATGTTTTCGTAGGGGCATCCACCAGCTTTGGTAACCTCTGCTTCGGGAAAGGTCTTGGCAACAATAGGACTCGAGTTTACAGCCGGTAAGTTTATCGTCGGAGCCGTAGCCGGGGATGGCGCTGAAGCGGCTTTTGCGGGAGCCACAGTTGCGGGAGCCGCAGGAGCCACAGTTGCGACGGGCGCTACAACTTTATTAACAGGTGAAGGTGTTACACCTTGCTTTTCAGGGGTGCCGAGCGCTGCGCCAGCTTGGCTACCTGCCAAGGCGATTGCTGCGGTCAAAAATACGATCTGTTTTTTCAGGTTCTTCATACTCTGGCTCTCCTCAATAACGAGGGCAGCTCCGGCCGCCCGCTGGGTTCATAAGGAGTCTCAATT
>SXRI01000396.1 GCA_005793615.1 Bdellovibrionales bacterium | reverse complement strand
ATTTCTTGGATGACTTTTTTCGCATCACGAAATCATGCCTGAAACCGAGGATCAGTCAATTCCTATCAATGCCTCTTCTAGACGGCGTTTCATCAGGAAAATGCTATCGTTTTCTCCCCTAAATTCCACGATGAGCCAATATTATGTGGCTTACCTTCGAGCTCACCATTCTCATAGCCGGCAAATCGATAGAACGTTGTGTTCGCAAACTTTATTATCCCGCGCGAATCCGTCACGGAAATCAGAACATCCTTATCGCCCAAACGCATCTCACCGGTGTGATCCGTGAAACGCGCGTTGTTCTCGTAAGTACTGGCGTCGACCAGCGGCTGCAACCGTTCTAGCGGGTCATTCAGGCGTTCAAAAACTCCCTGATAGCGCAAGAGACTGATCATGTTGTCGAAAGTCGTGCCGATGACGGACACTTCGTTTAACTGGGTTTCGGACTCTTTCAAGGAGGAGCTGATCTTATCGAGTTCATCGGTTGTGGCGTGCATGCGAGTTTGCATTTGTCGCGAAGACTCCAAGATCGATTCCGCACTCGAACCCGTTTGCTCAGAGGACACATTGGCCTGATCAATCAGACCATGAACATTCTTTAGTTGAGCCGATAGACGCGCCACCGACTCGGAAATTTTCGTCATCGTGTTCTGAATCTCAGAGTTCACTTTCTTGGTATTCTTAGAGAGTTCCTTCACCTCAGTGGCGACAACCGCAAAACCCTTTCCCGCATCTCCGGCACGCGCAGCCTCGATGGTCGCATTCAACGCCAAAAGGTTGGTTTGGTTTGCAACCGCATCGATCGTGCGTAGCAAAGCATGAACTGCTTTAAACTCATCTTCAAGCCGTTGCATCGCGCCTGTGGCTTGCAGGATTTCGGTCGAACAAGTCTTACTCTTCGACACGTTTTCACGAATCGCCGCGCCAATCTGCGAGATCTTCTTGTCGATAACCGCCAGAACTTCACTTAAGTTGCCGAAGGCGCTGGTGACGCTCCTAATACCATCGGTCTGTCCGCGGGTGTTGGCGGCGCTGTCCGCGATCACTCGTGTCAATTCCACGCCAGCGTTGTTGATAAGCTCCCAACGAATTAGATCTGACATGACGTTATCCCCCCCGGAGTAAAGCTCTTAAGTTCATTCTGAAATAAAGTTCTCCATATCAAAAGCAAAAATTAGTCAGGGCGAGTCCGTGAAAAACCGCGAGGCAATATGAGGCATTTCGAAAATGTGCTCTGAGCCATTCTGTCCCGACGAATGTCGTGGCTTAGTGTTTTCTTCAAGACCAGGTGGCCCTCAGGTTGCTTATCTAGACATTGATTTAGAACAGACTCAAAACAGCTCTTCATTTGGAAAGGGGGATTTATGCATAAATACTTTTTCACCACCCTTCAGGCCTTACTGCTGGTTGGCGCGTCGCTCACGCTCATTTCCTGCAGCAAGTCACAAGACAGTGGCGGAAGTGATGGCAAGGACTTGAAGCAATTCACCACGCCACAGAGTTATGCTCTTGTTGTCGGCACAGTTCGCGATCTTGATGGCCGAGCTCTCGATGGCGTCAAAGTGGAAGTGAACGGCCAGGATGTCGCCACCAACACCCAAGGCTATTTCGCGGCCTCGCGGATTCCGGAAGCTGAACGCATGGTCGTCACCTTCAAGAAAGATGGCTTCATTCCGCAAACTAAAGTTGTTCATACGCGAATTGGGCAAAGCAGCCGCATTGATGCCAACCTCGCCCCGCGCTCTGCTGAGATCAGCTTCAACGCGGGCACTGGTGTTGTCGCCACCCAAGGCGGCGCCGTCATTAGCATTCCTACCAATGCTCTGCAGACACCCGATGGTGAACTCTACACGGGCGAGGCAAAGATCAGCGTTACCGTCTTTGATCCGACCACCGAACGCGGCATCCTTGCCTTCCCTGGCAGATTTGAAGGTCTCGCAGCAGACGGGCAGGTCATTCCATTTCGCTCCCTCGGCTTCCTTGACGTGACTCCGGTCACAGTCGACGGACGCCCGCTGCAACTCCGCGCTGGCGCGCAAGCGGATTTGACCGTGCCGATCGGACAAGGGGCTCTCGAAAACGCCCCCCCAACCCTGCCACTCTGGTTCTTCAATCCTCAAGACGGTCACTGGCATGAAGAAGGTGTTGGCGTTAAAACCGGAAATGTTTATAACGGCAAGATCAGTCACTTCTCCATCTGGAATTGTGACGTTGGCTACCGTAGATCTTACGTTATCGGCCGTGTCGTGAACTGCTCCGAAGATGGCCAACCCGTTATGGGTGCGCGAGTCACCATTCAGAACGTGCGCGCTGGCTGGACCAGCGGCGAGGATTCCACTCCTGCCGACGGCCGCTTCCGCATCCCGGTCAACGCCGATGAACCTGTGAACCTATGGGCTGAAAAAGGGGGCCAAAAGAGCCGGGTGATGTCGTTTACCGCCGCACCTCGCGACCAGGTCTACGACGTCGGCGATATTTGCCTTGGTGTACCCCGCGTGCAAATCGTCTTGAGCTGGGGTCCGCGACCGCTGGATCTTGATGCCCATCTCACCATCCCCAACAGCACCAGCAACCGTGGCCATGTTTACTTCAGCCGCAAGAATGACAGCAACGCCCAACTCGATACCGATGCCACCCGCGGCTTTGGCCCCGAGATGATCACCGTTTTCAAACTACACGATGGCGTCTATCGTTATTCGGTTCACCATTTTGCCGGCGACGGCCAGATCTCCAGTTCCAAAGCCTATGTTCACATGACCATTGATGGCCTAGGCATTTTTGAAATGAATGCGCCGGGCGGATCTCTTGGCAAAAACGATGTTTGGGCACTTTGGGACATCGAAGCTAAAAACGGCCGCGTAACTCGCTTGACCGCACTCGCCACGGTGGAGAATGCCAAAAAGGCCAGCGACGTCACCGCCTTTAGCCCGCGTTGAATTCTGGCCAGAAAACGCTGGCCAGAAAACGCTGGCCAGAAAACGCTGGCCAGAAAGCTATGGCAAGCTGTGGATAGTGGGAGAAGATCTCTGGCATGGCTCTCGGCTTTCAGTCTCGCTCCGGCGGAGTGAGGCTGAGAGAATGAGTGAAGGGCGCTAGACAAAAACATGTTGACTCAAGTT
The DNA here is from genome assembly GCA_005793615.1 of Bdellovibrionales bacterium. Taxonomy (GTDB): domain Bacteria; phylum Bdellovibrionota; class Bdellovibrionia; order Bdellovibrionales; family JAMPXM01; genus SXRI01. The sequence goes on along the minus strand of SXRI01000396.1, from coordinate 9,334 downwards.
TCGCAGCTCTAAACCCGCCAGTGTCTCACTGGCGGATTTATTTTCTTTTCGCCGACGTCTTTGCTCAGTTTACGCGCTCGGTGCGCGATCCTCGCTCGTTTGGTGGCAAATGAAACCGGCGCCGACAACACGCTCAAAAAGTTGATGTAAAAGTTCATGCTATACAAGTCTCTCTTCAAAGGAGGACTTTCAAGATGGTTTCCCTTCATGAACATGCTCTTAGACTTAGCCGTCAGCACCGGCGATTGGAATCGGAGTTAGTTGCGGTCTTGACTGAGATCGAAAGGCTCAAGCTCCATAGAACTTTGGGCTTTTCAAGTTTATTCACGTACACGGTTTCGGCCCTTGGCTTAAATGAGCCAGTGGCTTACACGCTGATCACCGTTGCACGAAAGGCCAAAGAATTCGAAGCTCTTGGCGAAGCCATTTTTTCGCAGCAACTCAGCGTCAGTCGAGCCAGTAGAATCGTCGCGGCATTGACGAAAGAGAACGCAACCGAACTTATTGAGTTCGCTGCCACTCATACCCAACGCGAAACCGATCAAGAAGTCGCGCGCCTAAGTGATCGCAGGACCGAGAGGCACGAAAACCTGGATGTGTCGCTCGAAGTACTGGAACTTCTAAAAAAAACGCAAGACCTGATGGCGAGCAAAAAGAAGCGCAACCTGAAGCTCGATGAAACTCTTAAACTCGTCCTCGAAGAATTCTTGGATCGCCATGAGCCCGTGCGCAAGGCTGAGCGGGCGCGCCAACGGGTGGAGAAAGACACGCCCAAAAACACTGCCCGAGTCGCGCCCAGAAGTGCGCCCAGAAGTGCGCCCAGAAGTGCGCCCAGAAGTGCGCCCAGAAGTGCGCCCAGAAGTGCGCCCAGAATCACGGCGGAGAACTCTGTTTGCACAGATGAAGCAGTTCCCAAAGTAAACAAACGGCGCACTGCCGTCACAGCGCGAGCACGACACATCGTTAATATCCGCGACCAGGCCCGGTGCACATTCGTGGATATTGCGGGGCATCGCTGCACCAATGATCGCTGGCTTCACGCCCATCACATTATTCCTGTGAGCCGCGGAGGCACCAATGAACCGGCGAACCTCGTCACTTTATGCTCGTTTCACCACGATCTTGTTCACCAGCTGCGCTTTGCGCTCGATGGACAAGTGAACTGGATCAGGGAAACTGGGAGAGCTTACTGCTCTTGAGCCGCTCCACTGGGGGACTGTGTGGGACGCATGCGACAGCCCCCATGCTGCCGTCAACCGCCAAATTCCGTCACCACTGTTCACGACTCTTCGGCCTTTGAACGCTAACGAAAGCCGTATTCGTTTATAAGGGGGGGCTTAATGGGCATCAAGCTTGCTTCATGCCTGTCGGACCCGCAAAAGCTCACTGGAAGGTCACTCGGAATATGCAAGAGTTCTCAATGTCAGCTGGGCAAAATCCTAGGCCACAAAAAGGCTCGCCAACTGGTTTGCTTCTCGGGCTTGCCTCCCTGCTTTTGATTGTTGGCTCGAGCGGACCAAAGCCGCCTTCACCTCCCGCTGCCCTCATTCGCGAGCAGGCGAACCCAACTCATCCAGAAAAGCACAGCGCCTCGCTATCAAACTCTGCGCCTATGAAAAAAGCTAAGCTTTAATCTACTTACAGGTCGTGCGAATTTCGGAGAATTTATAATCTGGGCACTCCGGGCCTTCTTCATCACTTTCAACAGTTGTTCTCACGTCAATGAAGCAAACCTCAGCAGGATCACTTGCCAAGCGCGCCAAAAGAACAATTCGAGGAGTTTTGGCCTGATTATAGTTATAGACGACTTCATTGATAACACCGACCGCTTTTCCCTTTTCGGCAAACTCACGATCAAGAGCGACACTCGCCACTCGGAGCAACTTCACTTGGCAGGCCGGGCGAAAATCAATGTGAGCCTGCGCCTCCAAAGAAATTCCAAAGATCATCGCAGTCATGAAAAAAGCTGAAAGTACATTGCGCATCGGTATTCTCCTTTTTGCTGATTCGTTTTTCGAACTTTAAAAACATCACAGCTCGGAGTGAAATACCATCGTTTTCGCACCCATCCTATCGAACAGCGAGAACCATCCCCGCCAACTTATACGGGGATGGAAATCGGCGCACAAACTCTGCTTAGCGATAGCACGCGCGATTGTATTGCGCTTGGGCCTGTTGAAGTTCGACCTTAGCTGCGTTGTAGTGGCTGGCAATTGCTGCCATACAAGCGGCATTTCGTTGCCAGCCTCCAGGACAGAGCGATGCATTGTTTAGCACCATCGACCAAGCCTCGTCATGTACAGCTTGCGCGCGCTCCAAACGATGCGCAGCCTGCCTGCAACGACCATGATCAGCATTGGCCACACCAGTTGTCAGTAAAACCAGAGCAGAAGCCAAAAGAACTTTTGTGAAGCGAATCTGTGTCATCTATATTCCCCTATTTATTGTTGCTGTTTAAGGAGAGTTTGTACTCCCAATAGCTATGCTTAATTGGCACTGCTCTATCGGCAATGCATCTTCAATGCCAAAAGGAACAGAGTCATTTCGACTCCGGCGTACTTGCAAGTAAGGTTCGTTAGTGCAAAACTCGCTTCTTGATGATCAAGTTTATTTCTCACGTCTTGCATGAGTTTGTTTATCGCCAAAACGCGTTAACAGCAAAACAACCAACTGCATTTGGATTTAAGTTTACTTGCATTTTGGTTTCAGCATTTGCTTCCGCATCGGCATTTGCCTTCGATTTTTACCCTGAGTACCAAGGCATCAGCGAAACTGAGCTTGCGAGAATTGAAAGTCCTACTGAAATCGACTCTGAGTATCAATCGCAAATCAACGCCTATACGGCGCCAATTCAAAGAGAGTTTGCCTGGTTCACGACTAACAAGGCTCTTGATACCTCTGTCGGTAGCATCACCAATCAGCACTTTCTCATTCATAGCCGCGCAAAGTTTGACGCTGCTCTTCTCGAGAATCTGCGCTTTCGATTTACTTATTTTGCGATGCGCGATCGCGAGATCGATCAAACTCGTAGCGTTGTTGAACTCAGCCAAAGACTGACAAGCTGGCTTCACGTAAATGCCTACGGGCAAGCTGACCACTATAAACGCGGTAACGATGTCGGCTTTGCGCTTCTCATTTTGCCCGTGGAAAATTGGGAAAATCGATTTTATGCTACCTTTCACGATTTCACTCGCGGTAACCACAATGATCAACCCGATCGTTATATTGGCCTTGATCCTCTTTCTCTCGGCTGGAACAGCTTGTATACGAGCGCGAATACATTGCTACGCACCGGCGTGCGCTTTGATCGTTCCGTGAGCTGGAACCTTCCGCAATTGGGTGAGACGTTTGCTTACGAAAAACAGTTGGCCTATGCCGATTTGCTTTGGCCACTCACGGAGACGACAGCACTTGGCCTACGCGTTCAATGGGATACGACGTTCAAGGGACAGACACCGCTTCCGGCAGCAAGCGGCACCCCTTCCAGCTTCAAACGCGAACGTGTTTTCTCCAGATTGTCCTATTTCAGCGGCCTTCCAGAGGACTGGATTTCTTATGAGACTTCGTTCATGTTCGCCAGCCGTCATTGGATTGATAAGAACGGCTTGCATCTCTATCATCAAAACCTCATGCCGAGTGCCACTGTTCGCGTACGAAGCGTTCGGCGCGAACAAGGCTTCGATCACTTCCAGGTTGCTTTAGAGGCTACTGATTTCCGCACTCTCGGCGATCTCGCACTTGCTCCAGGAAATCAAAAACACCAGGCTTTCGAAGAACGCCTGCAAACAGCTTATGAATTCAACTTTCGCGCCGGCGGACTCCTTCTGCTAGCTTTGAATTTTGATCTTGATGAATGGTCAGGACTTCCGACCTTTGACGGTGGTAATGCTCAATTCCGCGTCAACTTCTAACCCGCTTTGGGGGGACGCAAAATACCCATAACTACATCGACCACCCGCAAGGCCGACGACATGATCCGCTCAGCACTCCCATGATCTGGCGACGACGGGTTATGCGCATTGCGTTTAATGATCTGGCCGGCTTCAACACCGAGCATTTCAACTTCAGTCGCGAGCGCCAAGATTTGTTTTTTCATCTCCGCCAGCTGCTCTTCAAGAGTTTGTTTTTCAGAGCGTGACTGATCAAAACGTTTTTTCATCAGGCGCGCATCAGCCGACAATCCCGCGGTGGCCGAAAATAGATCCCGATAGGCCTCGGCAATGCGAATCAATGAGGTAATCGAGGTCTTTGCATCCGCGCCAGTATGCGAATCACTAAGAACTACAGCGGCCTTCTCTTTGGCGACAGTAAGTGCAAGTTTTAATGACTGCTCGGTGTTGGCCGACATTCTTACTCCAGATCTCTCAGCTTCTAGGTTAGGGCATCCGCCGACTTTCTGTCCATGTTTTACCTGATAAACGCACCTAGACCTGTGTCGAGCCAACAACCAACGGTCGCTGCTCCGGCCGTCCCATCGATAAAAGTGGCGCGCCTGAGCCAGTTTGCATACGAGTGAAGTCAGCTTTGGATTTCATGGCGTGCCAGTCTTCATTGATCATGATCTGGCCTATCGATCCACCAAGACTCGCCCCAGGACCCAATAAAACCAGATGATCCGGAGCAAACTCTCTAAGAGCAACTGAGATCGCACGAGTGAAATCAAACGGCTCAACCACCTGATGTCCAAGCGTATAATCACGCAAGGCCTCTACATCCGTAGAGTAAGGTTGCCAAACGCAACCGCGACCATCAATGAGTGGTATCTGCGGCGCCCGAAAAAGATCCACCGGTAGACATTGAAAAGCACGCTCGCTGGTTGCCACCAAAAGCGGCGTATGAAAGGCGGCGTGATTGATCAATTGAAATGGGTAATTCTCCACCGCCGGAAGCTCTTTGAGTGCGGCCGCAACACCGCCCCGATTACCACCGAGCACGATGTAGCCGCCCAAATAAATCGAAACATAGAGGTCGCACTCAGGCCGTTCATTGATCGCGCCAACCACCTGACGAACTAAGTGAAGTTTCTCCGTCGACATTCGCCAGTTCTCATCCGAGATCGGATAAATAACTTGCCCGCCGATGATCTCGGTCTTCATCATCGAACCCATGGTATTGACGACCTCAAAACCACTGGCCCAGTCGAGGCTTCCGCCATAAGCGAGCGCCAAATACCATCCCATCGAGTTTCCGGTAACCGCGACGATTTCATACTTCTCGCGATCAATCGCCATAAAGTCGGCATAAGCGCAGGCATAGATCAAACTCGAAGCGTGCTCTCCCTTGGTGTGCACACCAGGCTTAAACACCTCGGCACCATCGAGCTCGGAAATCGTTAGCTCTCCAAGCGCCCTTCGCCTTTGATCAATATCCGCCACGAACGCGGCCACATGGCCACTGAGAGGCTCCGAGTTCTGGCTGCCACCAAATTGCCGCCCGAATTGCCGAAAATAACCAAGTGTTTCCTTCGTATAACTACCCCGCCCGGGACATACGACAACAATACGTTTCTTCTTACTCATAACGACACCTGCCCATTAAATTTTGTTGAGTAGGCGCAATGCCGAGATCACGATCTCATCACGACTCGGAAGCCCAGCGGCCGCAGCCTTGCCTAAGGGAATAAAGCAATCATCCGCGGTGACGACTTTCACCCGTGGCACCTTCTCTGCCTTTTCTAACAATAATCCGCACATCCATTCGCTCCACGAACCGGTCTTGCGGCACTCGTCCACGATCAACACCCGCTCAGCTCCAGCGATCTCAGTCAAAAGAGCCGACTCGTCAATAGGAGCTATCCAACGCATGTCGATAATCTTAATCCCTTTAAGTTTATGCTTCTCAAGCAGGATCTTGGCCGCTTGGCGCGAGTAGAAAGTCCCGTTACCATAGGTAACGATCGTCAGCTCCTCGGATCTCACATTGCCGAGTGCTTTCTCCCCGTCACTGCGCCATACCCCAAACTCGCCAAGCGCAATTTTCTCACCCAGCGGCGGATAGGTAAAGGTCCACTCTTTATCGTTTTCCTGATGAAGATCGCGAGTCATGTAAAGAGCGATCGGCTCAACAAAGACCACCACTCGTCCTTTTTCCCAAGCAAGCTCCGTACAGGTTCGCAGCATCTTTACCGCATCAAGACCGTTTGAGGGCACGGCGATGATCACTCCGGGAATATCCCGAAAAACCGCCAGCGAATTGTCGTTATGAAAGTGCCCGCCGAAGCCTTTTTGGTAAGGCAGCCCTGCGACCCGAATCACCATGCCGTTGGTGAACTGCCCTTGCGAGAAAAACGCCAAGGTCGCCGCCTCGCCACGAATCTGGTCTTCGGCATTGTGCACATAGGCCAAGAACTGAATCTCCGGAATCGGCAAGAACCCATTATGCGCAAAGCCGATGCCCGTACCCAAGATCGTTTGTTCATCAAGCAGTGAGTTGAAAATCCGGCGCGGGCCAAACTTCTTGTGTAGGCCTTCGGTGACATTGTAGACACCACCCTTTTGCGCGACGTCTTCGCCGAAAATCACCGCTCCCGGAAATCTGAGGAGTGTTTCATGTAAACCCATATTGATAAGTTTTGCCAGGTGCATCGGCTGCTGCAATTTGGCGTATTCGCTCACGCCGTAGGACTCATGAACCTCGGCCGGCGACGGCACCGCAGGAAGCGCCTTCGGATGCGCACAGGCCAAAAGACTCTCACGAACTTCGTCGCGAGTCAGGTACTTCGGCCTTGTTTTCGCGTACTCGCCGATAGCCGCCACTTGCTCTTCAAGCGTTTTATACATCTTCAAGATTTCATCCGCAGTCACTAATCCCTCAGACAAAGCGATCCGCGCCGAATGCAAGAGCGGGTCATTGAACTCCATTTGCTCAATTCGGTTGAGGGTATGATACGAAAATTCCATATCAGATCCCGCATGCCCTAACAAACGCACCGTTTTCATATGCAGAAATACCGGTTTGCGATGCGTGCGCGCATAGCGCTCGGCCTCACGCATTTGCCGATAAGTATCGCAGATATTCAGACCGTCACAGCGGATATAATGCAGGCCAGGACGATGGCCAAACTGCGTTTCAAGCCATTGTTGTGGTGTCGGCACCGAAATACCAATTCCGTTGTCTTCACAAATGAACACCAAGGGCACAGGCAGATTCTGATGCGCAACCCAAAGAGCCGAATTAACCGCGCCCACCGCCGTCGAATGATTGATCGAAGCGTCGCCAAAGGTACAGACCACAATCGCGTCGGCGGGCATCACCGCGGTTTTAAGCTTCATATCACGCGCCCGGCCGATCGATAGCGCAGCACCCACCGCTTTCGGCAAATGCGAGGCGATAGTGCTGGTTTGCGGCGGCACCATGAGCGGATAACTGCCAAAAACCTTGTGCCGGCCCCCGGCGATCGGATCATCACTTGAGGCAACAAACGACAGCATGGTGTCGTAAAGGGGTGTGGAACCTGGGATCTGTTTTTGTCGCTGAATCATCAGAGCGCAGCTGCGATAATGAACAAACGCCATGTCGGTAAGACGAAATACCTTACCGGTGACCGCATTACCTTCGTGACCAGCCGAACCGATGGTGTAGTAGCATTCATTTTGATTCTTAAGTATCCGCGCCCTGAGATCCATCTGCCGGCTCATCATTTGGGTTTCAAACAAATCCATGAACTCGGCAGGCTTCAGGCCACTATCATGGAGGCTGGTGTGGGTGCGTGCCTCCGGCAAATGCCCTTCAGCGACAAACTTCAAAAAGTTGCGATCGACGACTTCGGCTCGATTGTACATTTAGTGTTAGCACCCCTGTTGAGCTCTCATTCATATAAGCGCAGAAATCGTACTCCGGGCTTCACGACAGGGACAACTGTCTGACGGACAATTGATGCCAAGCGTTGCTTAAGACTGGAATTGCCTGCCCCACCGGTAATTGGTAATTTTCGGAGCTCATCTTGTTTGAACGCCCAATGAAAGCTGAGACGTGCACTAAGGAGACAGTGAAATGGCGAGCTACGAGTCTTTGAACTACATGGAAGAAGATAATCTTTTAACCCACGACGAGTTGATGATTCGCGACTCGGTACGTGAGCTGGTTGAAAAAGAGGTCATTCCTGTACTGCAACAGGCAAATCGCGACGAAAAGTTTCCAATGCAGCTTATCCCGCGCTTTGCCGAGATGGGTCTTCTGGGCTCGACTATTCAGGGCTACGGCTGCGCGGGCCTGGGGCACGTGGCCTACGGCCTGGCCACGATGGAACTTGAGCGCGGTGACTCCGGCATCCGTTCCTTCTGCTCAGTACAAAGCTCGCTCGTCATGTACCCTATCTATACTTACGGCACTGAGGCGCAAAAGGAAAAATATCTCCCGAAACTCGCCAGTGCTGAAATGATTGGCTGCTTCGGTTTGACTGAACCCGATGCAGGCTCCAATCCCGGTGGGATGCTAACGACGGCCGTACGGGTGCCTGGCGGCTATAAACTCAATGGCAATAAAATGTGGATCACCAACGGCTGCATCTCCGACATCGCGGTGGTTTGGGCAAAGCTTGATGGCGAAGTACGCGGATTTGTCGTTGAAAAAGGCACCAAAGGCTTTACGACCACTACTATGAAGGGAAAGTTTTCGTTACGCGTGAGCGTCACAAGCGAACTTCACTTTCAAGATTGCATCGTGCCTGAGGAGAACATGTTCCCCAAAGGTATCGGCCTCAAAGCACCTCTGAGCTGCCTCACTCAGGCGCGCTACGGAATCGCCTGGGGAGTGCTCGGCGCTGCCAACGCCTGTTTTCACGAAGCCCTGCACTACTCGAAGGCACGAACCATTTTTCAGGGAAAACCCCTCTCCCACTATCAATTAGCACAAGCAAAATTGGTGAAAATGGCGCAAGAAATCACCAAAGGAAAGCTCCTTTGTATTCAGGCCGGACGTTTAAAAGAGGCCGGTAAACTTGAACCCAAGCATGTCTCGATGATCAAAATGAATAACTGTCGTCTGGCTCTCGACGTCGCTCGCGACGCTCGCGATATGCTCGGCGCCAACGGAATCATCGATGAATATCCCGTGATCCGGCACATGATGAATCTCGAAACCGTGAATACTTATGAGGGCACTGAAGACATTCACCGTTTGGTGATCGGGCAGGCACTCACAGGTACGCCCGCGTTCCGCTAGATGCCACAAATTGTTGACGCCAACACAGACTCGTCCCTCCCGCCTAACCCCACAGGCGGGACGCTTAAGGCCGAGGTGCGCGATCTTAGCTTTTACTACGGCACCCATAAGACGCTAAAGGCAGTCAATCTTGAGATTCCCCAGCGAACGGTGGTGGCCTTGATCGGCCCCT
>SXRI01000395.1 GCA_005793615.1 Bdellovibrionales bacterium | reverse complement strand
GTGTTTATGCTCATGTATCTTGACTTGGCGTTTGAGGATCGTAGCAAGCGAGGCGAAATGCGCTCCTTGATTGATCTCGAGGCTGCCGTGATCGAAGGTGCCGTGCATCGTGTAAGGCCCAAACTCATGACGGTGGCAGCACTGTTCATGGGGCTTATTCCGATCATGTGGTCGACCGGTGCCGGAGCCGATGTCATGAAACGCATTGCCGCTCCGATGATCGGCGGATTGGCGTCATCGTTTCTATTGGAGCTCGTCGTTTACCCGGTAGTCTTCTATATTTGGCGCGCGCGGGACTTGAGACCACTGAATAGTCATTGAGTATCCACTGAGTCAAAATCATCCCGCGCGGTGATTGGATAAAGATCAGAAACCGACGTTGAGTATAGGTGCCACGGCGAAGACACCTTTGTGGTTAAAGTTAATCAGACCGATTTGCACGCCATGCAAATTCTCGGTTACGTTAACAAGGCCAATCTGCAAGCCGTAAACTTCGAGGGCGTTGTTATAGAGACCAAACTGAACTCCATAAACTTTGGTGTGATCAGCTAGATTGGCAAGCAAAGCGGCCTGCAATCCCACCACCTTCGATTCAGCGGTGTTCATGTTCACGAGACCGGCCAGCTGCATTCCGTACACCGAGGTCTTGTTGGTGTTGACGTTAGTGATGCCGGCCAGTTGAAGACCGAGAATGTGGGTGGTGCCTGTTGTGGCATTGAAGATACCGGAGGCTGCGATACCGACAAAATTCTGTGTCGTTATATTTCCGATCAGACCTAAGTCGAGACCATAGATGGCGTGGTGCTTTCCCCAAAGCAGGCTGGCCCGAGCGCCAGTGACAGTGAAGTCCCCCGGCGGAAATTGTACCGGTGGTAATACCGATACCGAAAGAGGCGATACCGCCGCAGTGGCGGTCGCGAGATTAATAAACAGGGCGAATAAAATTGGAATGACATTGCGTTGTTTAAACATCATTCCCAATTGTTATGAGTGGAGCGTTCAAAGGCAATCCCAGACCGGGTTTTGAGCCAGACCAAGATCCTGAAAACACGCCTCTTCGCTGGACAAAAGTCTGTCGCCTCACTTTCTGTTGAGGCCAAAGGTGTTACTTTTAAACTGCAAACTTGCGATTGATCGTTGGCTCTTTGAGATGTTGAAAGAACCTGATTCGCAAGCCCGAGCTCAGCGCTTGATCAATTGACAGAGTGCGCCGGGGGCGCGAGTGGCGCGGCGGATGCTGAATCAGCGACTCGAGTTTGTCACGGAGATGGTTTTTTCGGCGGCATCACGGTGTAAAGTTTTACTTTTGGCACGCTTTGTTTGAATCAACCTGTTCCGCAGCAGGTTTAGGCGGATTTTCGGTTCATGAACTTGAAGTAGCGGTCGTGCATGATATCGAGACCGAGCACGCCGCCGCAAGACGGACAGGCTTTTTCGGTTGCGAACTGAACCTGGCGTTGATCGTCGTACTCCACGCCTCTTTTTAAAAGTAACTTTTCGTCAAAACCGCAGTTCTCGCAACTATAGGGAACAAAAAACGAGTCAACCCGAGCGTAATCGGGAAGAAATCCTCTGAGGATGTTGATTTGATTAATCACAACGGGGCGACAGTTTACCAGCACCATACTGCCTTGCATGTTGGTGCGGTGACGCATCCAAGTGATCCATTTATGAATGCCCATTGAGTTGATCAACGTGAGCTTTTCGAGATCAAGGCGCAGTTCACCTTTAACGGGTTCACTGAGTTCAGGAAGTCGACTGGTTTCATCCAGGATTCCTTCGAAGGCAATCGTGACGTCAGAACCTTCGGTGGTGATATGAACTTTGAGACTCATGGTTGCTTCCTCATTACAGTTGAATCGTTTCGCCCTCGTGAGCGAAATGCCAGTCAAGTTCAGGAGTCTTTAAACCGGCTTGTTTGCGGGCTCGCAGGATTTCGTCGTAGTAAACTCGGGTTTGTTCCTCGGCGGCGCGAATGGTGTCATCAGAGGCCGCGGGGTCATGGTGCATGAAAATAACACGCTTCACACTCTCTCGCATCGCCAGATCGATACCGATCGGTCCGCTGGCATGTCCCCAGTTGATTTTCTCTAAAGCTTCATCAAACGAGTACTGGGCATCAAAGACCAAGAGATCTGAATTGGTATACAATTTCGCATCTTCACCGAGTTCTTCATGGGTGATGCGAGTACACTCGGTGTCAACGGCCCAGGCCAGTGATTTGCCGCCGGCTTCTATGCGAGCGCCCCAACACGGATCTGGGTGATCGAGCTGGTAAGGTGTCAGCGTGAAACCACCGATTTTCGCCGGTTGACGAGGCTCGAGTCGATGAATGCGAAGTTGATTCTCGACCACTTCATAAGGAACAGGAAAGTTCGGTTTACGGAAAATCGTTCGTAGCGCGGCCTCAAGGTTGTCGTGCACGGCATAACAGTTGACGATTTTGTTCTTCATGTAGATCGGTGCGAAAAAAGGCAGACCAATCACGTGATCCCAATGGAAGTGCGTGAAATAGATATGAAACTCAGAAGTTTGTGGAGATGTTGTGAGCACATTCTCTGAAAAGGCACGAATGCCGGAACCGGCGTCGATAATGAGTCGACTCTTTGCGTGAGTGACTTCCGCGCAGGCAGTGTTGCCGCCGTAGCCACCGCTAACATGGGCCGGCAAGTCAGCGACAAAGTCAGCGGTTTTGAAGGTTTGCCATGATTTTTTACGTCGTTCGAACTCTCCAATCACCCACTCAATGCGCTCGCGCAAATGCGCCGGTGAAAGCGGCGTCGGCAATGAACCTCGAACTCCCCATAGCTTGACTCTCATCCGAACTCCCGGTGTCTAAATAGGTTAAACCAAATTCAGAGAATTTTGAAACCCGACTAGTACTCCGACAAGAAAGTTTCTAGCCGTTTTTTAGAGCCCGCTTCTTCGCGGGTTTGACTCTTTGCAGTAGCAACATGTTTTTGTTCTCGATTATCCATTCAAATTCCTCGCCTTTTTCGATCTCGAAACTCTGT
>SXRI01000394.1 GCA_005793615.1 Bdellovibrionales bacterium | reverse complement strand
GATGGCGAGATCAAGGTACTGGTTCTCGACGTACCAGGGATGAGCGGTTTCAAGTTCAGCGACTTCCAGCGGGTCAATCGAGCCGTGCCCGCGTACGAATGAAAGAAAATTGTGGGCATCCAGAATGATCAAAGCGGTCATATTGGCAAAACTAAACTGGCGCGGCATAGGTTTCAGTTCAAAAGATTCAAGCGCCTTGGCGAAAGGTTTGAGGTGCGCGCTGGTGAGCGCTCGCCCGCCAAAAACCAAATCAGAAACCGGGCCACTAAAAGTGTGTGCGAGCCAGCCTGGAACCCATCGCCGTCGCGCGGGGTTCTCTACTAGTGTCAGAGTTGCGACCTTAGGGTGTTTGCTATTGGCGATCGCTTCAAGTTCCGCACGTGAACAGGCCGTGCCGATGAGATGCGAGTGTTCCGGAAGGTCATCAAGTGCCGCGATCAGCGACGCTGCTGAGCCCGTCGAATGTCCGATCAGCGCTACCGGTTCCAGAATCAATACCTCGTAGCCGTGCTCGCGCAAGAATCCTGGAATCGAGTTCCAATGATCAAAAAGACGAAAGACACTCGAGCGCCCGGCAATCAAGACAAGCGGATGACGAGTCAAAAGACAGTTTGGCCGCAGCTCCAGTTCATTAAGGAGTGATGCGCGAGCTTTTCGTCGCTGCTGTTGGAAGAGAATGCTGAGTCCGAGAAATCCTGAACCAACGCCGAGAGCAAGCAAGAGTGTGATCATGCATTTCCTCTTAGAGTTGAAGGTCGATTCGTAAAGTCGTGTCGAAAGAACTCTGATCGATGGTTTCGCTCACGACGGCATCGCGTGCAGCTAATTCGAGCCCAATGGTGAGGCGATCGCTCAAGAAGAAATCAAGACCGCCGCTCGCGAGACTGGTCGGCGTGGTGTAGTCGCCATTGTTACTGTGCGGTCCTCCTGCGACAGGTGAGACCGCGAAAGGTCGATGAATCGACATGTAGCGCGCGCTTAGCCCAGCTCCGGCATGAAAACCAAGTTGCCCGGGGAGTCGATCGTGAAACAGGATCTTCAGTTCGAACTCCTGCACAGAGACATGCGTGGCTTGCTCGGTGGTTTCGCCGAAATTGCGGAGAGTGCCTTCGGCTCGCCATTGGCGCGAAAAAAGATCGATACCGCCGGCGACCTGAATGCCCTTCATGGTCAGGTACATTTTCGAGCCGTCGTCGAAATCAAGAGTTTGCATCATCATCGTGGCGCCAACTCCACCGTGAAACCAAACTTGGCTTAGGCCATCATCACCTGAGCGGGCGTTCTGTCTGGCGCGCAAGATCGGGCGTTCGACTTCGCGATTGAGATCGTGAATGATCGAGTCGTATCCTTCGAAGTAGGCGTCATCGCTCGCCTCCTGGGGCAGATCCTTGCGAGCAGCGGCGAAAGCGCTCTCGGAAAGGCCGATAGCCAGGACCGTCATCAGGACCCCGTACAAAACCCTGAAAAACACCGGATGCGAGATCTTTTGCATACCATCCATGGCAGCCATCCTCTCTCTTTGGGATAGTTTAGCAAATGGAGCCGGGAGAGGTGAGCCGAGATTGAAAAAATCGTGCAAAACTCGCCTTTCCCGAACCTTGCAAGTAATGCGAAAATTCAAAGATGCGAAGATCTAAAAAGAGGCGTTCCAAGCACAGCTATTGTGCCTTTTGTCGCACGCCACGGATAATCTACACAAAGCGCCATATCTCTACAGGTGATGCGGGTCTTTGTTTTGTCTCGGCGATCTTGTTCGGCGTGATCATTTGGCAGGACTTTGATCCAAGAATGATTGTGCTCTTCGCCATCGGTCTAGGATTGAGCGAGCTTTTTGTGATTTTTCGCTGGCGTTTGTCGATCGTCTGCCCGCACTGCAGTTTTGACCCCGTGCTTTATAAACGGGCGCCCGAGTCGGCTGCAAAACGAGTGAAGCGCTATCTTGAAATTCGCAGGGAAGATCCCTTGAAGGCGCTTTCGACGCCCCTACGGCTTCCGATTTTGATTAAACGCCCATCAAGTGAATCGACGAGTGCTAGGGGGCGCGATAGCCACCACACAGGCGCAACGCGCTAAGTGTTCGTTTGCTTGTCGAAGGCTTGAGAACGAGTTAGCCTCAAGCCACAAATGAAATCACTAGTTATCATTCCGACTTATAACGAAAAAGATAATGTTGAGGCCATCACTTCGGCCGTCTTACGGGTAACTCCTGATGAAGTGCATGTGCTCGTCGTCGATGATAGTTCGCCCGATGGCACCGGTGAGATTGTCACAAGATTGATGGCAAGCCAGCCGCGGCTCAAGCTCCTCACACGAAAACAAAAGCAGGGCCTCGGTCGCGCCTACCTCGCGGCATTCAAATGGGGGCTGGATAACGGCTACGATGTCCTGGTTGAGATGGATGCTGACTTTTCGCATCGCCCAGAAGACCTCGTAAAATTACTTGAAGCCGTGAAGACCGCTGATTTTGCTATGGGCTCTCGTTGGATCGAGGGTGGGCGCACGGTCAATTGGGGGTTAGGGCGCAAGTTCATCAGTCGTGGTGGAAGCTTCTATGCCAGCACCATTCTTGGGCATTGGGTTGCCGATTACACCGGTGGCTTCAATGCCTGGACCCGCCGAGTGCTTGAAGGCATCAGTCTTGAAACTGTGCAGTCAAATGGCTACAGTTTTCAAATCGAGCTCAAGTATCGGGCGCTCAAGCGAGGTTTCCACGGAGCTGAAGTGCCGATCGTTTTCGAAGATCGTCGCGTTGGCAAGAGCAAGATGTCTTCACAAATAGTTGTTGAGGCATTGGGACGCGTATGGGGCATGCGGTTCGGTTGATGGCGCCAAATCGCGGCCATGCGCCATTTTTCGTGGTGATCTTGTTGCTGGTTGCGAGCGCATTCCTGCCGGCTCATGCGGCCGGTAAAGATCCTAAGGCTTCGAAATCCTCGGCGCCCAATTCAGCGCCTGGCAAGGCCAACAGTGTGATCGCCACCGTCGTCACCGATGGTGCCTTGGTGCTTTCGGCTCCTGATCTCGACGCGAGTCCGATCGCGCAGCTCGCGCAAGGAAAAAAGATCCGAGTTTCGAAAAAGACAACCTCCGGTGAAGTAAAATTTCACAAGGCCGCAGTGAGAGGGCGTGTCGGTTATATTGCTAACTTCGACATTCGCATCGGCTCCGGGCCTGACGAAACAAGCGGCGGCGCTGGCGACAGCGGCAAAGATGGTGCTGGTGATGCGGCAGCAAAGCGAAAAGCCAAGGCCCGTAAGGAAGCGGCCAAACGTAGAATGAGCGAACGCAGTGAACCGATCTATTTCGCGCGCTTTGTTGGTATTGTCGGCGGCGTCTCAGAGTTCAAAGAGGATATTTCTGGAGTCGATGCCTCGGCGAGCATGCCTTTTTATGGTTTGAAGGTCACGGGGCCCGATGTGATTTTTGGTGGCCCGGTGGTCGACTTCAATTTTCTTCTTCATTATGGTGCGCCCACCTACTATGACGCACTTTCGGCAATCAAACCTACTGGATTTGTGTTGATCACCGACGCACTATTTCTGCTGCCCGTGGGAAATGGTCACAATACCACGGGTTATGTCGGCGTCGGGCCAATGCTGATGCTCAGTCAATTCACGGTGATGAACGCCGGTGGGAAAAAAGATCTGACGGAGTTTAATCTTGGTGCAGATTTTGCCCTTGGGGTAGCGACCCGAATCGACAAGGTTGCTCTTCGCGTTGAGGCCAAGTATTTTCTCGAGAAGCAGTCCTATAAGGGCCTGTTTGCCTCACTTCAACTTCAATTCTAGCAGGCTGTTGAAAAAGGCCCATCTGCTTCGTTGGAGGCTGGACAGGCGCCGCAGGAGCCGCTAATCTCGCACCCCAAAGACGCAAACAGTGACACAGGCAGAGATCCGAATCGAGGGGCGACATGGAAATCAACACGCTCAACACCATGGCGAAAGGCCTTAGCGAAAGCCCAACTGGCATTCAGCTGTTGGCTTCGGAAGTCATCGATCAAATTGCCGCGGGCGAGGTGGTGGAGCGTCCGGCCCATTTGGTAAAAGAACTGGTTGAAAACGCACTCGACGCGGGGGCGACGGCAATCGAAGTAGAGTTTGACCAGGGCGGCCGTCGCGTACGGGTTACCGATGATGGCGGTGGCATTGATGCCTCTGAGCTTCCGCTGGCTTTGCAGCGTCACGCGACCAGTAAAATTCAATCAGCCGACGATCTTTGGCGGTTACACAGTTTTGGTTTTCGCGGTGAAGCTCTGGCGAGCATTGCGGCCGTGAGTCGTTTGACTCTCACAAGTCGCAGGCAAGGCGATAGCGGTGCGTTTCGCATGCAGGCCGAATTTGGACGTTTAGGCCCTGTCGAGCCTGCCAGCGGTAACCCGGGAACGACGGTTTTAATCGAAGATCTCTTCGCCAACATTCCGGCGCGCTTGAAATTCATGAAGAGCGAAGCCGGTGAAACCGCGCAAATCAAGGCAACACTTCGTGCTCTCGCTCTGGCTCACGAAACAGTTGAGTTTCGCTTGCGCACCAAGGGTAAGGTTGAAGCGGTATGGACGCGGGCAACGAGCTTCCTTGAGCGCGCTAAACAAATTTTATCACTCGAACAGTTATATGCCAACACGCTCTCGTATGAGAACTACTCGGCGGAGGTGGTTTACGCCTCTCCGCATGAGGTCAGTGGCAACGCGCGCGCTATTTTAACCTTTGTACAAAAGCGCTGGGTGCAAGATCGCAGTTTGCAAACGGCTGTGGTCGAGGCCTATCGTGGCCTTCTGATGCACGGTGAATTCCCGATAGCTTGTGTGCGTTTACAGGTTCCTGAGGGCGACGTCGATGTCAATATTCATCCGACTAAATCACAAGTGAAATTTCGTGATGCGCAACCAGCGTTTCGCGCGGTGAATCGGGCGATTCGCGAAGGTTTGGAACAGGCTCCTTGGTTGAACAAAAACCCTGTAGATAAAATCGCAAGT
>SXRI01000393.1 GCA_005793615.1 Bdellovibrionales bacterium | reverse complement strand
ATAGCGCGCCCGATAGCGCGCCCGATAGCGCGCCCGATAGCGCGCCCGATAGCGCGCCCGATAGCGCGCCCGATAGCGCGCCCGATAGCGCGCCTTAGGGCGCGCTCAGACGACATAACCAGACCCGACCTGACTTTAATGGGATTTATAAGGGGCTTTAAAAAGGACCGCACGCCATGCCGATCACCCTTACCAACCTCTCTCTGGTGTATTCGATTTATCTACCTCTAGCCATCGCTTCGCTTATATGTTGGCTCCTGTTTCTCGCTGTCCGTCGACGCATGAAACGGAATCATCTCGCGCTGACACTCGCTCTTACACTGCCCGCGGTCGTGGGTATGCTGTCTTTTGTTTTGGGCTACAAGGCACCTGTGTCGGTGGGAATTTCGGCCATTGTCCCCTATTGGCATTCGATCTGGCTATTTGTGTCCTTTCCGGCCTCGATCATACTCGGCGTCATTTTCGCCGTTTTTGCTTATGACGGCTACGACTCCTATAAGCCGGACTCGAAAAATTAATTACGACCTTGGTCGGCTATAAACCACAACAATTTGGTTAAGAATTGAGTCTATTCATTGCCAAGGCTCTTGGTCCGCTCATAAAATAGGAAGAGCGACCGGCAGCAGCCTTTTGCCGCTCACCTAACGTTCAACATCGGTTGTAGAGAATGGCTAATTTACGACGTAATCAAAATATCGATTCCCGCTGGAAAATTCTCGAGCATTTGTTCGACGCCGTCGCTGTCATTACCCGTGATCGTCGTATGATTTACTCGAACCAACGTTTTCGCAAGTTGGCGCAAATCGCCGATGCGATGCCTATGAATGAAATCGATGTTGTGACTTGTCTCACCTTGCCAGAAAACTTTTGGGATATCATCAAAGACCCTACCTCTGGTGCCCCGCCACGGGTGCAGAGCATTCCGTTCTCTTTTCGTGGTGGCTTAAAGGGTTTTGCTCAGGTATTTATCGACCCCGTCCCAAAGGTGGAAGATAGTCACCCTGATCTTTATCTCTGCGTTCTTCACGACATTACCTTTGAGATTCAGAGCCGCACACAGATTGACGAGAGCGAACGAGTCATCAACGAACTCCGCCGTCGGCATGCGGAAGCACAGTTTTTGTGGCGCTTATCGACCGAAACCCCGATTTACCTGGAACCGCAAGCGCTACTCGGTACGATCGTGAAGAAACTCAAAGAAGACCTCGGCTTCTCTGACGCCTGCTTTATGACCATTCCCGAGGAGGAAAATGCTCAGCCAACTCCCATTGGTGGCGATTTCCGCGTTGGCTCGCGACTGCGCGAAGTAGCCGTGAATCTTTTGCCGACGCTTCGAAAAAAGAAGGGCCGCAGCGACGTCTTCAGCGAAGAAACCGAGACTTACGGAACGTTTTGGATCACAAGCTTCCGACCCAAACTCGAAAAGCCGTTCTTCCTTCTAGCTCGCTCCGCCCAAACCGCACAGGACTCCAATCGCCGGCCACTTCTCGATCCGCTGGCCTCCCAGGTTACCGGCTGGCTTGATAATCGCGCGGTCTATCTTTCTTCGATTACCGATAGCTTGACCGGGCTTTTCAACCGACGTCACTTCGATTCACGCTTTGCCGTCGAGTGTATTTTGGCTCGTGAACGGCAAAACATCATGAGTCTGATGATAGTCGATATCGATTTCTTTAAGAAGATCAACGACTCCTTTGGTCATCAAATCGGCGACCTTGTGCTAAAATCCGCAGCAACCACTCTGCGAGCCGCGATTCGGAACACTGATATCACGGCTCGTGTGGGCGGTGAGGAATTCGCAGCCTTGCTCTTTGACACCAATCCGCAAGACGCCATGATCGCAGCTGAAAAAGTGCGCAAAAAAATCGCTGACACTCCGATTCCACTACCTGGGTTCGATCAGGAAATTCGAATCACGGTTTCTATCGGAATTGCCGGTTTTGACAGTGAATTCAGCACGCCTGAAAGCGTGTATCGAACTGCTGACACCGCCCTTTACAAAGCAAAGTCATCGGGACGAAACATGATCATCCTTGGCGAATCAGATGAAAAGTTAGCAAGTGATAATATTAAGATTGGATAAAGAAGAATTTCTCTTTAAAGAAGGCCGCTCATCTCTTCTGAAAAAGCGGCCCTAAAAACAATCACAAGCCAAGCAGAGAACTGGCCAGAGAACCGGCCAGAGAACTGGCCGACGTTCTCAACAGCCCCTTAGCCGCGACGGCGACCGCGCGAAGCGTAAAACTCACGATGCAGTTCGGCCTTCACGTCATCAACAAGAAGATCAAACATCGAATCCGCTGAAACTTTGTACATCTTGGTCAAATCACGAAGAACAAAAACTGGCGGATTGGCAAGGCCCCGCTCCCAGTTCGAAACAAACTGCGGCGACGAGTAACCCAATTTACGAGCCACTTCCGACTGAGTCAGACCAGCTGCCACGCGTTTTTCCTTCAAAAATCCTGCTAAACGACCACGTTTTTTCATCGCGCCTTCCTTTGCTATTGATTGCTATCTATCTCTTTAATTTTCGGTTCTGTTAATCTTTTTCTAATCTTTTTCTAATCTTTTTTTGTCTGTCTTTGGCTCTTCTTACCACGCTGCTTGGACCCCTTTGCTCATTTGCCCATCTCTATTCGTTGGCGCAGTTTGCACTATTTTGCGCAACTATTTTGAGCAATTGACGGCATGCAGCCCCTAAACAAGGGTTAACATACACCCAAAACCGAGAGTTTCTGAAGTGACGATTGCGTAACATCGACCCAATTGCTCCCGCTTTTTAGCGCTTTAAGGTAAACATGATATTGTTGTAAATTGAATTCCTATCACCAGCTTTACTCGAACACGACTTCTAGGCCGACCTTTCAAGCAATATTTGTTTAAGAAGAGTACCGATTCATGAGCGCCACGGAAAGTGAACCTAAAAAAAGATCAGAGAGACCTTCCGCCGAGAGTGGGCTAGGTAGCCAACGGGCTGTTCGCCTATTGATTATTCGTTTTTCTAGTTTTGGTGACATCGTCCAAGCGAGCGCCGTGCCCGCAGCCTTCAAGAAAGCTTTTCCTGAGTCCGAGATCGATTGGCTCGTTCGCGATGACTTCGCCAATCTTCTAAGTCATCATCAGCACCTACATAAAGTCATTCGATTTGATCGCCGCCAAGGGCCCTGGCAGCTGCTGCAAACAGCTTGGCGACTGGCATCGTCCGGAGGTTATAGCCATGTTTATGACGCTCATTGCAATGTGCGCTCGCAATTGGTCATGCTGGTTTTCCGACTTTGTTTTCTTTTGCGCTTAGTCTCTTTGCGCCCCTTTGTATCAGCGACAAAACCTGTGTTCTTAACACGGCCGAAGAATCGCTTGCGCCGCTGGCTTTTGTTTACCTTTCGGCTTCCTTCACTACCCATGCCCTACCGTGGAGCGCAGTCGTTTCTCTGGCCCCTAGAAAAATGGCAAATCTCGAGTTCAATGCCTCAAGGGCGGCAGTTTTGGACAGAGGCGTCCGTACCGCAAACCGTGCTCGATGAATTTAGTCAGCTACCTCAGCCACGAGTTGCGCTCGCACCCTCCGCCGCCTGGGAGATGAAGCGCTGGCCCATTGAGCACTGGCAAAAGCTCATTCAATTGACGCCCGATTTAAGTTTCGTGTTGCTTGGCGGCCCGCAAGATCACTTTGTCGAGACAATCGCGGCAACGGCACCAGCACGCTGTCTCAACCTTGCCGGAAGCCTAACTCTTCAGCAAAGCTCGGCACTTTTGCAAATGGTCGATCTCGTCATCGCCAACGACACCGGCATCCTTCATGTCGCCGACCAAATGGAAATACCCACCATGGCCCTCATCGGTCCGACGGCGTTTGGATACCCAAGTCACTCGACTTCTATCACGATGGAAGTTGATCTTGCCTGTAAGCCGTGCTCAAAAGACGGTCGTGGCAAATGTCATAATTCAGTTTATCAACGCTGCCTGCTGGAACTCGCGCCAGAAAAAGTGGCGCAAGCAGCCCGCGAAATACTCCACACAGGTAAGGCGAAAAATTAAGCAGAGGTAGGACCTTTATTTTGCGCATGACTTCGATTTCCGCATCTTTATTCTTCTCGCTCTATCGCCTCTTGGTTTGGCCGATGATGCGCCTCGGGTTCACGGTTCTTGGTTATTTCAACCCTAAGATTCGCAGTGGTTTAATGATGCGGGCGCCTGACAAGCACGGCGTGGATCCGTGGCTCAACTGTCAAAAGGGGTTGCGCCCGATTTGGATTCATTGCGCCTCGGGCGAGTTCGAATACGCAAAACCGGTGATTACTAGATTGAAAGAGGTCTCGCCTTCAACGCCGATCTTGGTCACTTACTTTTCACCTTCGATCGTAAGCGCGGTTAAGAAATTTCCCGGAATCGACTTTTCCTGTCCACTTCCCTGGGAAACACCGCGAGCGCTTATCCAGTTCATCAATTGGCACCAACCGCAAGCACTTTTGATTGCGCGCACGGATACTTGGCCCGAAATGCTCAGACAAGCCAAACGCCATCATCTTCCGACGCTCTTGTTTTCGGCTACGCTTCCTCGAAACTCCGGGCGGGCCCGTGGTCTGGGGCGACTTCATTCGCGAGTCACTTTTCAATTTCTCGATCACATCATGTGTGTCAGCACCGCTGATAAAGAGGTCTTCTCAGGCCTTGGTGTCGGCGAACGTGCCGAGGTGGCCGGTGACACGCGCTACGATCAAGTGCAAGCACGGCTGCGTGCACCCAAACCCTTAAAAGAGGAAATGTTCACGTCGAATTCGTGTCCACTTCTGGTTGCCGGATCGACTTGGCCCGAAGATGAAGCTGTTTTGATCGAAGTGGCTTCCCAAATGCGCAATCAAGTGCGTTTTGTTTTAGTTCCGCACGAACCAACTCCTGAACACTTAGCTGATTTACAGAACAAACTGCAAAACCGTGGTCTGAAATCCGTTCGTTACTCTCAGGCGGATGCGTGGCCTGATGATTCAGTTTTACTTGTGGATCAAATGGGCATCCTTGCCGAGCTTTATATCAAAGGCGCTTTTGCCTTTGTCGGCGGCTCTTATCGCAAGACCGTTCACAGTGTCATGGAGCCCTTGGCTGCCGGTTGCTTGACCTTTGTTGGGCCCCTTCATCATAACAACCGCGAAGCTTTGGAGTTTAAGGCCCTTGGCGGTGTTATCGAAGCTCAAAATGCGGCGGAATTTGTGACCTTGCTCACTGAAAAACTGGCGGCCGCGCACAAGAGCGGTGACGAAAACGCGATGCCGCAAATGCTCTTTAGGGAAATCAGCCGGCGATCCGGCGGTTCTGAACGTGTCGTCAAGTGGTGCATCGAGAGGCTTTCGCGCTAACAAGCACTAACAGAGCTTGTGAATCTGTGGTATAAGACACGCCATTATGAAGTCGTACTTTCGCCACCACTTTCGCCGCAGATGCTCACAGAGTTTGCTTGCAGTGGCGGCTTTTACTTTTGTCGCGCCCATTACGCGGGCAGAAACGCAACCCGAAGCACGAGCCGAAGCAGGAGCCGCAACACCCGCAGCAAACAGCGCGAGTCTCAGCGGCGCCGATCTCTTAACGTCTAAAGAAGTCACCATTACGGCTGAAAAGAAAAAGTCTCTGGTCGTGGTATTTTTGTCCGCCGTTTGTCCCTGCTCGAACAGTCATTTAAGTGAACTCAAGTCCCTCAAGAACGATTTTCCGGATTTCGCTTTTGTCGGTATTCACTCGGTGGCCTCTGAACCCAAAGAACTCACGCGGTCTTATTTTCAAAAGGCCGAACTACCCTTTCCTGTGCTTCGCGACAACGCCTATAAAATCGCCGATCAATATAAGGCGTTAAAAACCCCGCATGCTTTCGTGATCAAACCCGACGGTGAGATCGTCTATCGCGGCGGCGTTTCCAGCAGTAGTGATTTTGCCCGCGCGGATCGCAAGTTCCTGCGCGAGGCACTAGATGACCTAGAACATCAACGTCCGGTTAAAACCAAGGAAGGACGAACCCTTGGTTGCGCCATAACGAGGGGAGAAAAGTATGCGTGGTAATTTTTTTCGGTTCACAGCCCTGTTCCTCCTAGCGTTGCCGATCGCTGCGTGCGCGCAAGCAAAGTACTATAACCAAAAACCATTGAGCGAAGGCAGTGCCAAGACCACGGCCGAGGCTCTTGCGGACTGCGCCTTGAAGTTCAATAAGGCAGGTCTTTGCTTTACCTGGAAGTGGGAACAGAAACCCGTTAATGATGAGGCCGGTAGCTTCATCATGAAGGTGTTTCGCCCGAACGCTCACGACGGAACAGTTGTCGCGGTTGATGTCACGCCAGCAGTGGTCCTTTGGATGCCCGACATGGGCCATGGCTCGGCGCCGACTAAAATCACCCGCCTCGACATCGGAACGTACCGGGTCGACAACGTCGTCTTTATCATGCCGGGCAAATGGCAGATCAAGTTCCAGCTGAAAGAGGGAACGGTGGTTAAAGATGAGTCCATCGTCGAACTTGAAATCTGAACCGCATTTTGGCAAGCGACTCCGCGGAAGCCTCGCGGCTTCCGCGGGAGT
>SXRI01000392.1 GCA_005793615.1 Bdellovibrionales bacterium | reverse complement strand
TTTCGCTTTCGCCAAGATCTTGGTCTAGTTCTGATCGTCCGCCGTTCGCGTCCCATTTTGACACACTCTCGGTAACATTATTTACCGGTAAACGCGACAGACTGGATACTCCATGTAGTTTTGTTGTAGGACTCATGCAGGCGCATTATTGAACTCTGATTCTTCGTTTGCAGGACTGTGCGAAATTGAAAACTCGCTCTTGAGTACTGTCACAGTGGACTCGACCGCCGCGATCAACCACTCCCGTTTTGAAGTTGAGCTTCAGGATCTTAAATCTGCGTTCAACCTCATAGTTCATGAATTTGCACATATTTACTTTGGCCACAACTTGGCCTTCATTATCACCAGGACAAAAGACTGAGACTTCGAAAACGCCAGGCGCGATTATCGGTTCACCTGGAATCTTGAGTTTGAAAGTAAAAACGCCTACGCCTGGAATCTCATCTTGATCTTCAAAAGGATCTAAAGGTCCCTCTGCGAATGCAGGGACCGCCGTGAGTGCAATTCCCAGAGATAAAATGTAGTGAAGAATCCGAGATACCATTGCCATGGGTTAGGGGCTCCCCGAGCATGCATGGCGAGGGGGCTCACTTCTAGCGCCACAGCTCAGTTGAAGATGGAGATGATCATATTCGCTTTCGCTTTTGAGAAGAGTGGCGCCCTTACCTTGCTTTTTTACCAGCTCTTGCGTTGCCTCTGAGGCGTGAGAATATGCAGCTATCTGAATTCGTTGGGTGTCGTGGTAGTCCTCCTCAGCCAAAAGTATGCACTTTGCGAAGGAATTGAAGAGTTCTTGGTGGCGCGAGGGTTCGATGCGCATTTTTCCACAACTAATCGCACCAATGTCGATCGCCCGGCCAAGCGAATGACAGGAGACCGGGTTCATTTTGCAATGGGCCTTTGCCGGTAAGACACCGAGGTTTTCAAAATGACAGGGCGTTTTTAACCCTGACTGCCCGGTCACCAGACGTGCACATTTATCAAAAACCCTTTGCAGTGAAGTGATGATCGGCGCAATGGCTCCATCCGCTCTTGCCGGGTTGGCATTCAGTTCAAAGACTGTCTGGGGACCTTCATCTAAGGTCGAGTCGGTGGAATCGGGCTCAGCAAGAGACCATTCTGGCGTACAGAGAACACCGCACGCCAGAAGGGATGTTAACAAAGTTTGCAGGGCTCGTCTTTTTAGAGACATTAATGTATCCGCACTCTCGACCGGCATAATTAACCAACGGATCCGTTGCCGTCGGCTTCTGCGAACTGCGTCGGAGTTTGGCCAGGCGCACTTTCGTAGTTCATATCGGGATCTTTTGCCATGCGTTTCCTGCCGTTGTTTGCGCAAACTGTGACGGGTGAGACTCCTCTATTGATAAAGCCAGCTCCCAGTGCTTTGGCTGCCCCTAAGTAAAGATCGATAATACGATTCAGTCGTGTTGCAGGACCGCGGTCAGTAATTTTCACCAAGATGGACTTTCCTCCGTAAGAAACTTGAACATAGGACCCGAGAGGATAGATCCAACTTGCTGCAGTTCTGACCTTTCCAAGATTCTTCGCTAGGGAACCATCAGCTGTTTTTTTCTGTAGTTTTTCTCCGGCTCCGTAAAAGGAGGATCGCCCACTCCTACACGATGCCGAAGCTGTGTGCGGCGCCAAAAACAGAATTGCAAAGGTTCCCACCAGAACTAGAAATAGACGAATGGTTTTTTCCGCCACAATTGCCTCCTTGAAAAAAATTTAGTTTGCCGACTGTTGCTTGGAGGAAAATGCAAGAGCTGGTCCCGGTGTAAGCTTGTTTACCTAAGCCGGCTCGTCCACGAAGTAAGCGGCAGGTGTCAAAAGAGTACGCGTGTGTCCTTTATGTCGGCTCGACTAAGATCTGCACTGCTGTCAGGAAAATCGTTGTCGATTGAGTCTTTTGGCCGGGAGGTCTGTTTCAAATTGAGACTCAAGCCTCCAGGGCAATTGAATGGCGATCTGCATCAGCTTGCTGGCGCACCGGGACAAGCCTTGCGAATCGATTCAGGTTCATTTCAAGTCGCTTGTGGTCAAGGCGTACATGAAGTGTTAGAAGTTCAACCTGAATCACCGCGTAACGGGGCGTAAAATTTTGGAGATAAAGAAATGACTGAACTTCCGATGAGTGAATTCTTGGTTGCCCCCAGTATTCTATCTGCTGACTTTGCCCGCCTTGGCGAAGATGTCGCACGGGTGGCCCACGCCGGTGCTGATTGGATTCATGTTGATGTCATGGACGGCCATTTTGTACCCAACATCACAATTGGTGCGCCGGTGGTCAAAAGTCTGCGCCCGGTATCCAAGCTGCCTCTTGATGTTCATTTGATGATTGAGAATCCTGAACGTTATGTCGAAGATTTCGCTAAAGCAGGTGCGGACTTTCTCACCATCCATATCGAAGCGATGAAGTCGCCAAGCGAGACTGAGGCGCTCTTACGAAGGATTCGCCACCTTGGCGTGAAGCCAGGGATCACGCTCAGGCCGGTTACGCCCGTTGAACAGCTTTTTCCGTTTCTTTCACTCGTGGATTTAGTTTTGGTGATGACGGTGAACCCCGGCTTCGGCGGCCAAAAATTCATGGCTGACCAAATCAGTAAGATCAGTGCACTTCGCAACGAGCTTAGGCGTATCGGCCACGGAGCGCTGATTCAGGTTGATGGCGGTGTTTCACCTGAAACCGCCGTGCTTCTTGGTGATGCCGATGTTCTGGTTGCGGGTTCGGCGGTGTTCGGTGCCCCTGACGTTCGCGAAGCCATTCGAAACCTTAAAACAGCCCGATCTGTAGCGAAGCCAGTCGCGCAGTAGATACAGGAGATCGAAATGGCAGCAAGCGCACTCAAAAAAATTATCCTTGATGGCAGGTCGGTCAACGTTGAATCAGTGTGGCAGGTAGCCTATGGCGGTCGTGGTGGCGGTCATAGCCATGGACCTGGACATATTCATAGTCACGAACCCGTGACGCTCGAACTGGCAGCGCCGGCTCGTGAGAAAATGCAAATTTCGCGCTCCTATATCGAAAAACGTGTCGCTGCTGGCGAGGTCATTTACGGCGTTAACACCGGCTTTGGCGCGTTTTCGAGTGTGCGTATTTCTGATTCCGAGATCGAACAATTGCAGCGAAATTTGATTCGTTCGCATTCCTGTGGTGTCGGTAAGCCATTTAGCTCCGAAGAAACACGGGCGATCATGTTTTTACGCGCCAACGCGCTCGCTAATGGTCATAGCGGTATTCGGCCGCTGGTCGTTGACAAGATTCTTGAATTTCTGAATCGCGATATCATTCCAGTAATTCCTTGTCAGGGATCGGTTGGTGCCAGTGGCGATCTCGCGCCGCTCTCGCATCTCGCTCTCGCTTTGATCGGTGAGGGTAGGGCGTGGCAAGACGGCCGCGAAGTGCCGGTTATTGAGGTATTGACGAATCGTGGGGTTCAACCCTTGGAGTTGAAGGCGAAAGAAGGTTTGTCGCTCATCAACGGTTGCCAAGTGATGACGGCAATAGGCCTACTCAATGCCTATGAGGCGCGCCGTTTGATTTGGATGGCGGATCTTGCTGGTGCTATGACCCTTGAGGCGATGAAGGGTGCCCGTTCGGCGTTTGATCCTTTGATCGCTAAAGTGCGCCCGCATCATGGCGAGGCTGAGACCGCACGAAACTTGATGAGGCTTCTTGGGCCATCATCTGCGATTGCTGAGAGCCATAAAGATTGCGGACGAGTGCAAGACGCCTATTCATTGCGCTGTATGCCCGCCGTTCATGGTGCGGCGAAAAACACACTTCGTCGGGCGATCGAGACTCTTGAGATCGAGGCCAATGCGTCGACCGATAACCCGCTGGTGTTCGCAGAAGACGGTAAGATTCTTTCGTGTGGCAACTTTCACGGTGAACCAGCGGCGTTCGTTCTCGATTTCATGGGTATTGCGATCAGCGCGATGGCCTCGATGTCTGAGTGTCGAATAGAAAAATTGATCAATCCGGCGATGAGCGGCCTGCCGGCATTCTTGGCGCCGCATGGCGGATTGAACTCGGGGCATATGATCGTGCAGGTCGCGGCGGCGTCTCTTGTCAGTGAGAATAAAATTCTCTCGCATCCGGCTTCGGTCGATAGCATTCCGACATCGGCGGATAAAGAAGATCATGTCTCGATGGGAACGATCGCGGCTCGCAAGCTCGGTAATATCGTCAAGAACGCCGAAAATATTGTTGCTATGGAATTCCTTTCGGCCGCACAAGCGCTCGATATGTTGAAGCCACTTGAGGCTGCCGGCGCGGTGAAACCGGCGCATGAATTGATTCGCACCCGTGTTCCTTATGCGATCGAGGACCGGGTGTTCTCGACTGATATCGAGGAGATTAAAACCCTGATTCGATCCGAGGCGGTCTCCGAGTGCGTGGAGCGCGCTGTCGGTGTTCTCGAAATTTAATTTATTTAGAGGAAAAGTTTTCCAATGGCATCATCGGCAGATTCTAAAAGTGCACATCACAATATTCACGCGCCTCATGGCACCCAGCTTCACTGTAAAGGCTGGCTGCAAGAGGCCGCCTATCGCATGATTCAAAACAATCTCGACCCTGAGGTCGCCGAACGCCCGGATGAGTTGATTGTCTATGGCGGCATCGGCAAAGCCGCACGTAATTGGGAGTCCTACGATCGCATCTTGAAGGCTCTCACCACGCTTGAAAACGATGAAACCTTGCTCATCCAAAGTGGTAAGCCAGTAGGTGTTGTACGTACCCATGTGGATGCGCCCCGAGTTCTGCTCGCCAATTCGAACCTCGTTGGCA
>SXRI01000391.1 GCA_005793615.1 Bdellovibrionales bacterium | reverse complement strand
GATGGCGAAAATAGCGTGAATCGTGGCGTAATCAAATATTTTTTTTGACGAGTGTTTTCATTTCTTAAAACTCCAACTGCGCTATTTGCGAGTTGATTTCACTCTTTAAAAAACCATCGGTGACGAAGCGCCCGTTCTGGCGCATTCTCGCGAGTTGGAAGGGGTGTCGTAGGTCCACGCACCACTAGCGTAAGTTCGCGTGTTAAAATCCTATGGTAGGTTGCGTGCTGAGAACTCTGAACGCTCAGAAGGAGTAGCATGAATCTACCACTATCCTCTTCGAAGAACGCCCTCCACACCAAGGCATTGGCTCTCAGTCGCCGTCACCGTCTGGTCGAGAACCAGCTCATCGAGATCCTCGGTGAGATCGACCGTACTCGCCTATTTCGAGCACTTAGATATCCGAGTCTTTTTGTGTATGTGGTGAGGTCCTTAGGCTTCAGTGAATCAACGGCCTACGCATTGATCACGGTGGCGCGTAAAGCTAGAGAGGTTTCGCAGTTGAAAGCAGCTCTTAGAGAGGAGAAACTCTCGGTCGCAAGAGCGAGTCGCATCACCTCGATTTTGACTGAATAGAATGCTGCGGCGTTGATTACTTTCGCCACTCACCACACTGCGCGCGAGACTGATCGCGAGGTGGCGCGTATTGCCGGTAATGGCGGAAATGAAAAGCGGCGCGCGTTGCCAGTTTCCGATGAGGTGCTGGATCTTCTGAAGCGAGCACAGTCTTTGCTCGCGACTCGAAAGAGAAAACACCTCGCGCCGCAAGAGACTCTAAAGTTGGTGCTTGAAGACTACCTGGAACGCCATGATCCAGTTAAAAAGGCCGAACGCGCTGAGAACCGTAAGATTAAGAAGGAAACGTCGAACTCTGAACAGTCCGAGTTCGCGAATGCGATGCCGAACATTCAGCAGCAGCCTCAGTCGCCTACCTACCAACCATCTGGCCACGTATCTGGCCACGTATCTGGCCACGTATCTGGCCACGTATCTGGCCACGTATCTGGTTATGTATCTGGTTATGTATCTGGCCGCAAAAATCCGACTCTCGCCGAAAGCACGAAGACCCTACAAAATCGACGTACGGCGCTCACGGCTCAAGAAAAGCACGCTGTCTTTCGGCGCGACGGTGGCCGTTGTGCCTTCGTCGATGCCTCGGGGCAAAAATGCCAGAGCGAGCGGTGGCTTCATATTCATCACGTGCGGCCGGTAAGTCTTGGTGGCGGGAACGATATCGGAAATCTCACAACTCTTTGTTCGTTCCACCATGACCTCGTTCATCAGCTGAGCCTACCTATCAACCGCCAGTTGAACTGGCTTAAGGAGCCGGCTCAGGGTTATTGTCATTGACGTTTTCGGAAGTTCGCGCGGGTCTTCGCAGCACTTTTTTCTAAGATTTTTCTAAGATTTTTTGGTGTGTCAATTCGTTTGACAGTCCGGTGACGTTCGAGCGTCTCCATCAGATCAAGGCAACTGTTTCGCTCCTAGGCAGTGCTTTAATTCGCTCCCGCCGGCACTATTGTTGCTCTACCTGTGGTTGATAGACCTGGTGATCCAGGCAAGGAGAGCACATGGCACGGAGTGCATGGTTAAACAAAATACTTATACTTATGAGCTCAGCTCCTGTCGTGGCTCCTGTCGTGGTTCTGGGTGTGGCTCTGGGTCTGGCGCTCGTCGCCATCCCCCAGGCTCAAGCGCAGACTCCGACCTATGCTTTCGGCGCGGCCTCCAATGGCCTGCGACTTTGTTATCCGGTAGATTCAACCGGAGGCGTGATCGCCGGTACCGACCCGGTGTCTGACGAACTCTGTCCCATTACTTACACAATAGGTATAGGTGATGACGGAACACAACGCTGCTTTCCGGCCGAAGCTTCAGGCGCCATTCTTGTCGGTAGACAGCCCGTAGACTCCACCTTTTGCCCAGCACCGATGACCACAGTTGAGCCGCCTCCTCACGGTGGATTACCACCAGGAGCGCCGGGGCCACTAGCTCCGGGTCAAGTGCCTGGCCAACCGCCTGGTCAGGCAATGCAACCGCCGCCGACACCGCCTCTGACCGTGAAGATCGCATCGGTCAATGATGTCCTTGATCCCAATCACGCGCGCGAGATCATCGTTCATCCGGGAGATATGATTCGACTGAGTGCAGATCATTTCGACCCGAGCCGCGGATACTCGCCAACGCGTTCTTACGCCGAGGATTTTATTTGGTCGGCTTCTGATTTCAACGCCGACGTTTGCGACATCGCCAATCGCAGCAACTGTTTCGGTAAGACTAATTTTCAGGCGACTAACTACGGCGTGATCTTTTACGTGCCATATACCATGGGTGCAACTATCTCGATCACAGTCACCAGTCACAACCCGCGAGCCATCGACGCCGCAGGCAACCCTGTGGGCGACTCGGTCGTTTTGCGTAACGCTCACTTCTCGACCTCGTGGCTACCGCCACGCGCGGTGGTTACTTCCGCCGAAGATTATCGCTACGAAAAACTCGATGCTGATCTTGCCCTTGCTGGACACGGACATTGGGTGTGGATCGATGGCGTTCGCTATTTCGCGCCGACCACTTATATGATTAACGACAAGAAGGCGTGGGAGCCCTATCGCCACGGCTATTGGGCCTTTGACAATACTCAAGGCTGGACTTGGATTTCTTATGATCCGTGGGGTTGGTTCACTGAACATTATGGTGTTTGGCGCCATCACGGTATGTATGGTTGGGTCTGGTTACCGTTTCCAGACCTTCACTATGTACCTCATGCGGTGACCTTCTTTACTTCCGGTAGCTATGTTGGATGGTACCCTTATCATCATCATTTTGCGCATGCTTATCGCCATGGCCGCAGGCAGGCATTTATTGACGGTTTTGAACACGGCCTCAGAGCCGCACAATACGCAGCTGACAACCGGTTCCGCGGCGGCTTCACCTTGGTGCAACGCGCGCACTTTAACCAAGTGAATATTTTCAATTACACCATCATCAATCAAACGACGATTCACACGGTGGCGACACGAGCTATGGCTGCCAACACCATGGGCCGTTCACCTGGCGGAAGTCTCGATCGCGTACGAAAATTCGTGATGGCATCCAACGGAAAAATTCCCATGACGCAAAGTCTGCCCATGGTTCGCGGCGGCGGCGGACGCCTCATCGCACCTTCGCTCGCGCGCCCCATGCCGCCCGTGTATGCGGCCCTGGCGAAGAACTCACATGGTCATTTGCAAGCGCCCTTGCCGTTCGGTTCAACCAGGGTTCTCTCTGCCAAACGTCCTGATCAAATGATCAAGACCGTTGCTCCCTCAGTCAATGGCAAGGCGTTTGCTGTACCACCACATGGCCTCACTCCCGCAGGAAAGAGATTCTTCTCGCCACCCTTGACCGCCAATCCCACGCAGCCAAATAAACAAAATCCGATCTATAGTCGGCAAAATGTGGTTTCACCGCCGGCTCCTGGGCAAGCGATGCACAAACCGCTACCCGCCTTTCAACCCGACAAGGCCCCACCGGCACATTTAGTCCCGCAGCCGCTACCGACTGGCGCTCCGCATGATTCTTTTGGACCACCACCGGATCCGCAGGTCACAGGCGTACGAGCAGAACCGATGCAGCCTCCGTCGGCGGCTCCGATGGCGGCTCCACCTGCACCGCGAAGGCAGCGACCGACACCCCAGAGTCCAATCGCTCCACAGACCCCGGTAGTTCCACCGCCAACGGCGCCGCGAATGCAACAAGCTCCACCGGCCCTCATGCCAACACATTCACAACCGGCACACGACCAGCCACCGCATTTTGAACCGCCGTTGAGCCCCTCCATGGACCAAGGACCGTCGCGAAATGCGGGACCTGGTTTCGGCGGCGGCTTTCGTCGCAACCGAAACTAAGCGCACTATCCACAAACAGGATCAATCTCGCTAGCATCTGGTTCTTCACTTGAAGCAGAGAGATTGACTTCAGTTCCTGGCGCTTTCAGAATTTAATCTACCTTGCTCAACCTGGCTCACGACGTAGACGTTAACCAACTGGAATGCGAAAAAAATGCTGAAGAATATTTTTGCTACCTTGTTTCTTATCATTTCCGTACTCGCGCTTGCAGTAGTTGCTTCGGCAAAGGAGCTCAAAACCAACGCCATTCGCACCACGACCGCACCCGACTATGTGACCCTCAGTAGAGTCGATCGCATCGTCGACCGCATTCAGCAGATTCTTGAGTGGGACATACGCCGCATTGAAGTGACGTGGTATAAAGATCAGGCGGAGTTTGAGCGCCTACATGGTCTGGGCCCAACCGTACTTGCGATCTCGCGACGAAATAACAATACCGTTCACATCGGGCCCAAAGTCACCAGTGACAATTTCGACGCCACCTTCGGGCATGAGATGTCACACATCATTTCTTTTCAAAAATACAAAGATGCGATTCCCAAATGGCTCGAAGAGGGAGTGGCCAACTTCGTTGCCAAGGCAGGCACAGTGGATTACGCCTACCTCGCCAGTCATGAGGCTCCAAAGGATGTTCGGGATCTCACTCATCCCTTTAACGGCACGGTCGATCATATTCGCTACCACTACGTGGCCTCACAGGCGCTCGCGGAAATGCTCCACAAGAAATGTAACGGTCTATCGAATCTGCTGCGCCTAAGCGTGCGCAAGAGCGTCGAAAACTACCTGGCCAACTACTGTGAAATCAAGGACCTCACCGCTGCCTACAACAAATGGGTCGCAGAGCACAAATAATGAGCGGCTTGCCCCCTCCTCGCGCCGCCAGAATGACCAAAAAAGCAGCACCCCGAGGGGTCAGAAACGGTTTTCCTTGCCTTGCCAGCCTGGCTCCCCTAGATT
>SXRI01000390.1 GCA_005793615.1 Bdellovibrionales bacterium | reverse complement strand
GTCATTCAGCGACGATCCTACGGACTGCGCGATGAGGAATACCTGAAATTGAAAATCCTGACCTGTATGCTGCGGGAGATTTAAACAAAATCAGTACGAAAAATGGAGTTTTTCTTCCCCTCAACTACACGAAGAGCCACATTTATTTACCGGTAAACACGGGAACATCTCATTTCAGTATGCCCATCAATCGCCATCAGGGGACGATCGCAGCTTGGATTCACGCGAACTCCTCCACGACTTGGGTCGACGCCTTGAGATTCTACCCCACGAATTCATACCTACCTGAAGGTGGCCGCTCAGCACTGGCCATGAGCTTGGGCTCAACAGGTTCTGACGTTTGTTTTCGCGGAGCTTTACGAAACAGTTCATCGATTCGAGTGGATACACCCTGGAAATGCACGACTGCAGGCGCCTGGCATCGAGTTGTGATCACTTGGTCTCCGGGGCTTCTAAAGCTCTTCGTCGATGGCCGCGAATGGGGATCGACAGCCTTCTCCGGAAGTTTGGATGCTTTGCCATTCACGTATCAACTTTTTCCGCAAGCGGCGGCCGCAACCAGGCAAATTGCATTGGCAAAGGCGCTTATCAGCAATCAAGCTTGGACCACTGGCGATGTGCAAACCGATTATGCCGGACCGGTCCTTAAACCACCTACGAGTGGTGTAATCGTGACCAACAGACGCTTGGGCCGCATTCACCGCGATGTACTTGGCTACGCCGACATTAACTCCGATCTGGTTTCGGCTCCAGCGCTTGCGGCTCATAACGACGGCCTTGACGACATCGGTATGTCCTCAGTGAGGTATGCGAGCGGTTCAGGCGGAAGCCTCGCCGACGGGGCCAATTGGCGAGGAGGCGCGATCTGCACCAAAACAAAAGGTGTACCGCAAACCAATCCGAATCTCGCGACGCAAAACAATCTCGATAACTTCATGGAGCGCGTGGCAAAGGTTCGCGGGCTAAGCGTCGGTTACACTGTCAATTACGGCAGCAATGCGCCTTTGTGCACGGCAGGCGGTGATCCGTATGAAAACGGCGCCAATCTGGTAGAGTATGCCAACGTCTCCAAGAGATACGGCATCAAATACTGGGAGATCGGTAACGAACAGTATGCCGGCTATTCGGGAGGATGGGAGATTGACTTCCACTCCGGCGGGGGCCAAGCGGCAACCTATATTTCCAATGCGAAACAGTTTTATACCGCGATGAAGGCAAAAGATCCGACGATTTCCATAGGGGTTCCGATTGTCGGCAGCTCATGGCTGGGTTGGGACGAGAAGATTTATCATAATGCTACCTATGACGCTGTCGTTTGGCACAATTACCCGATGAGTGTTCCTGTGTCTGATGGTGACACGCTCTTTCCCGACAGAGTTTTGGCCAAGCGCGGGCGTACACGCGCGCACCTACGAAACATTCAGACCAATTTACTTGCAGCTGGAAAATCTTCCGATTCCATTTGGATCACTGAGTGGGACGCGGCGGTCGCTGGTGGCAAATGGTCAAGACAGACCATGGGTGTCGCCTCCGCGCTTTTCACAGCAATGGAACTCGGTGAGTATTTTCAAGCTGGAATTCCTTATGCCACTTGGTGGGGGCAAGCCCGCAACACTGGTTGTGTAAATTACTACTATGATCCAAGTGCGGGCGCCGCGTATAACTGGTACGACTGCGGCCAGAACTTTCTGATCCGCACCAACGCCACCGATAGCGAGAAAAATGTCGGCCTCAGGGTTGGAGACCTTACTCCGACCGCTCGTGTGTTTCAGATGTTCTCCAAGAGCGGCTTTGTGAGCGAAGGCGAGCATATGCAACAAACCTATTACGACAGGGAAAACGCCCCCTGGTTGATGAGCTACGCCGCAACTCACGGGCGCACCCATGCGCTGGTACTCATTAATCGAGACCGCAATTACTCGCATGCGGTACCGATTAAAATCGACGGCAAGACGTGGGGTTCAGGCGCCGTTGTATGGTCCTATGGCCGCGATCAATACGACCAGACTTACTTTCAGGATTGGAGCACTCCGGCCTTTCGCACAACGGTCGGAGCCTGGAAGGAACAGTTTGTCGTTAACTTGCCTCGGTGGAGTGTGAATATTGTGATGCTCGTCGATTGAGAATCGCGCTGTTACTACAGCAGGGGTTCCGCCCGGAACCCCGTGAAACTCTTTTCCGGTAAATTCTGCAAAGCCACGCCCTTTTTGCCAACCCCTCTTGTTTTCACCTGTTTTTCGAACTATACCACAGCGCGTTATTTAATAAACTAGTCGTTACTGAGGAGACCGTTTCGATGAAAAAACTCGCATTTTATTTACTCGCTGCAAGCCTGACTTTTTCCGCACAGATCACCCGCGCCGACCAGGCGACTGAAAAGCCGCTCAAGGCCCTCGTGGTTTGCGGACCGGATAAGAACGGCGATCTCGTCAGCGCCAATGTTCACGACATCAAGGCGGCGGTTGGGCGTCCTTCGGAGCTCACGCACTTTATGGCGATCAAGAAAAACGGCAAAGTCATCGCAAAAGGAAGCTTCTTTAATTTCAACTACATCTACGAAGATCGTTTCATCCGCGGCATGACTATCGGCTTTATCCAGGAAGATGACGAAAAATCTGCGGTACTCGGCGTGGGTATCCCCGGATTGAAAGAGATGGCTGTTGGCGATTACCAAGGTAAGGCCGATCTCTTCTTCTACAACAAACTCACTCGCGAAGCTGTCGACGCAACTTCGGTTGATTGCAAACTCTCGATTCGCCAGTAAAACGATTTCGCCAGAGTTCTTAGCTAGGAATCGTGACCTGATATTTTCTCCGGAGATCTCAGGTCACGACCGTTTCAGGTTCATTTAATTCGCACTATCGGGCTACCTCAGCCATTAATTCCACCCATAAATTCTGACTGTGCCAGTAGAAATGTCGCCGTTATTGTGCCATTGACGTCAAGCTTTGTTGCTGAAGTGGTTGGCCCGATACCGACGATTGGCGGTACTGTCCAATTTTAACATTGAAAGTTCATATTGGATATGATTTGCTTAAGTCTATGTTTCCACGATTGATATTGCAGTCCCTGAATAGGTACCTCAAAACATTTCCAGCCGTCGTTATCACGGGGGCCAGGCAGGTGGGGAAAACAACACTTTTAAAAGAATCTCTTTCGCGCTCTTATAACTATGTCCTTCTTGAAAACCCAGACACCCGCGCCCATGCACTGAGTGATCCTAGGGGGTTTTTAGAGCAATATCCCGCCCCCGTTGTTTTCGATGAATTTCAGTATGCGCCAGAACTTCTGAGTTACCTTCAGGGCATCATTGACAAACATCGCAGTAAAAAAGGTCAGTATATTCTGACAGGCTCTCAGAGCTTCGAAATGATGGCGCAAGTCACACAGTCCTTGGCGGGCCGGGCCGGAATCTTAACGCTCTTTGGTCTTTGTTCGGCAGAATGTCCACCCATGGCGCATAGTAACTCTGATAAAGATCTAGCCCAAGCTGTCTTTCGCGGTGCTT
>SXRI01000389.1 GCA_005793615.1 Bdellovibrionales bacterium | reverse complement strand
GTTTTGAAAAACGTCTTCCCTGGCGCGAATGAAACTGAAATCCGAAAAAAATGGCTTGATCGACTTAACGCCAAGCTCAACTGCCTTCTCCAGCACCGCCTCGAATACGGTAAAGCGCGGCACGGAGAGAGCGAGGTGAACATAAGGTCGCGGTAGCTCTGGAATCACTCGCGTCTCTAGTATACGTGCGATCGACTCATTTTTACTTTCAGTAATGATCTCGACCAAATGAGCTTTTCCGTTGGTACCTATGACTTCAAACCTAGCGCCCTTCTGCTGTCGGCAAACATCACGAATATGATGAAGCAAGTCACCTCTAATTCGAACCTCATCATTTTGAAAACACTCGGCTGGCGCCCAATACCGTCGCACGTTCTCAAACCTCTTTCTCAAGCAGGGCCGCTGACCACTCGCCCTCTGAAACCTTGCGGATCAAGCGAAGGCCTGTGTCAGCTGTAAAACCCTGATAAAATTCAGACTCGCGATCCATCAGAACTCCCGATAAAATCATCCGTCCCCCAGGTTTGAGCGCGCGCGAGAGATCGTGTCGCAAGACCGTCAACACACCATCAATGATATTGGCCACGACAATGTCATAAACCTCTGTTTCATCACTGATTTGATAGTCACGAATCTCGATCGCGGTCGCAGTGTTTAACTCAAGGTTCTCACGCGCTGTACGTCGCGCCTCAGGATCAATATCGAGCCCCACAAGATGCGCCACTCCCAAGCGATAAGCGATCAATGCCAAGATTCCGGTACCGGTACCGACATCCAGAAGCGACTTCGAAGGTGAACGTAAAACCTCGCTGATCACCAAACCAGCAGCGAGCCGCGTGGTCTCATGCGTGCCGGTTCCGAAGGCCATTCCCGGTTCAACATATATATGTTTGCTGGTATCCGCGGGAGCCTCGGGCGGAGGCTGAAGCCAACTCGGAATCACCCAAAAGGGACCGGCAAAAGGAAACGGCTTAAAACCCTTTTTCCACTCTGCCAACCAATCCTTGTTTTCCTCGGAGGTAATTTGAAACTGAGCCTGCGGAAAACGTGCCTTGAGTGCCTCGACCACCTTAGCGAAATCGACTTCTTGGGTAAAGAAAACGTTAACGTCCATGCGCGGTGTTTCGATCACATCGGGATCGTAGCGCAAATCCATTTGGCTGAACTTCAGTTCTTCAGCAACACCGCTGGCGCCCATGTCAAAACAAACTAGCGTAAAATCATCTTCATCTTTGCGTGATAAGCCGGCCGCATGTAAACGCGCATAAGTTGTCGAACTCGTCTCACCCATGAAACATACCTCCCCGAAAAAAACTCCCGGGCGGCACCGAAAATATCTTCTCGGATAAATCACGCGACTGATGCACGCGACTGATGCACGTGACTGATTCACTGGTGAATTACATTTCGCGTGTATTCGCGGGCGGCACAGGAACGCGGACCATACCAGGGGCCTGGGACTCCGGGGAAGCATTTTTCGCCTGCGGCTCAGTCTTTGGCTCAGGTTTTGGCTCGGTCTTTGGCTCAGGTTTCGGCTCAGCTTTTGCTTCGACCTTGGGTTCAGGCTTGGATTCAACCTCGTGATCCTGATTGCTCTCGGCACGAGTCTCGGCTTTGCGCATGGACTTAGGTTGTTTCTTCTTGGAGCTTGGAGGCTCCATCGTCATGGATGAGGGGTCGATACGGTCGCCAATCATCACCGACTCAAACTCGAGTGTCGGCCGGTCTTCATCGGTAAATTCTGCAAAAAGCCGGGCGACGGTGATCTGACGCTCAACATGAATCACCTGCAACCGGGCAACACCGACACTGAGAGTGCCTTGCTGCTTGTTTTGCACGGGATCATGAACCGGAATCATCCTCACCACCGTGAGGTACATCCCTTTTTTAAATCCCGCTTCGACTCCGGCATTGATGTAAAAATCGTGATAGCTTGGCTCTTCGGGCTCCAGCGGCAAGTTGATTCGCACATCAAAGATAAAAGGAGCATTTTGGAGATTGGCTGCTGCGGCTCGCGGCGATGCTGCGATGGTACTACTTGCAACGACGACCAAACCGCCGACGGTTCTGTTCAAAAGCATAGGACGCATCCTTCCCTGGCGGGCAGACCATCCTGGCTTCCCAAATCAACTTACACCTTACTGGTATGAAGTGTTTCGGATAAAGACAGCATCGACTTGAGACAAGAATGCCGAAACCGTTCCTCCGTCGAGGTCAGCAAAGGCTGAGGCGAAACCACCTCTTACCCCATGATGGCCTTGAGCATCTTGAAGTGATCAAGCGGGTGAAGCCCCAAGCGATCAATCATGAATGTCTTGCCGGCCTCGTTGCGATTGATCTTCTGACTCAACATCATTCGATCCAGATCATTGGCGCTCGAAACGATGACCGCCAAGGGATCAGTGTTTTTTTCGATCAGTCCCTTTGGATATCCGGAGCCGTCGACCAGTTCCTCATGCTGTTGAATGATTTGAATCACCACCTTGTCAAAGTGGCGGTGTGTTTGCACACTCTCCGCTCCGACCTGCGGATGCTTCATGTATTCCGCTTTTTCCTCTTTGCTCATGTCTTTAAGCGGCTTGAATAAAGGGTAGGTTTTTTTCATATGACCGAAGTCATGCAATAATGCACCCAGCGCCAGAAGCTGGACTTTCGCCTGGTCTGTGAGACCGAGTTTATTAGCAAGAGCGACAGACAAGGTACTCACCGTCACCCCGTGATGAGCGAGATCATGTTCGGTGTTTTCGATATTGAGCATCGCCTGCACGGCTTTTTCTTCCTTCATCAGGAACTCAACATAGCGACCGGCTCCGTCTTTGGCCTGATCGTAGTTCGCCTGACTCTCGGGGTTCTCAAGCACCGCCTCGGTACTGTTCTGCTGCGCACCTTGAATGACGGCAACACGGTTCTCGAGCGGCTTAGGTGACTTGGTGTCATAGGCTTGTTCGATGTTTTGCGTGACATAGCCGCGATAGGCTTGTTCGTCCTCGGGACGAATGAACATTTTCTTCAGTTTTTTCTCACGCAGTCGATCAAGACGTTTTCCCTCGAAGGAATCGCCTTTGCGAATATAGGCGATGTACTTGGCGCCAATTTGAATATACAGGTCAAAGTCGATTTTCTGATCACCGCGCAAAGTGGCGGTTCGGATAGATACGAATTCCATTGGCCTCGGCTTCCCTTCCGATGCTACGATCTTGGTTATGGACGATATGTTAAAAGACTTCTGTGCCGAGTCCAAGGGATTGATAGACCAGATGGCCGAGATTCTTGAAAAGGTCGAGGCTGATCCGAGTCAATTCAAGGCGCTCGAAGAGTTCGGGCAAATCGTGGATCGCATTATGGGAAGCGCAAAGTTTCTAGCGCTCAACTATCCTCTGGACCATCCCCTCCACGCCATGGCCAACTTCGCAGAGCTTTGCAAGCTCATCGGTTACAAAGCATCGCAAACAACCAACAATCCGAATCTGATCACGGTAGTAGTTGCTTTTCTTTTCGATGCCACCGAGGCGCTCGGCACGATGACCTACGTGATCGATACAGACCAAACAAAAATGCTCAATGAGCTTCTGACCAAGACCTTCTTAGATCGCTTGCAGTGGCTCGCCACCAAGTTTGATGAAAACTTACGCGCAACCGTCTCGATCACCAAAGAGTCGGCAAAATCCACTCAAGA
This sequence comes from Bdellovibrionales bacterium, assembly GCA_005793615.1. GTDB lineage: Bacteria > Bdellovibrionota > Bdellovibrionia > Bdellovibrionales > JAMPXM01 > SXRI01. Next base: position 454 of record SXRI01000389.1, on the reverse strand, counting down.
CGATATCGACGCCATCCTGAAACAAATGGGCGTCAAACGTTAGCGTCGCGCTTATCAGTTTTCTCTGGAAGCTTGATCGCCACACCCCAGTCAGCGGCCTGACTCTTCAGTGACGACTGCGGGTTCTGCACAACCCGACTCTGCAATTTTTGAAAAATGGGTTCGCGAATCGCAAGATTATTATCTTGCAGTACGATCTGTCGGGCTACGCGCTTTTCGATATTGATCACCACTGGAGCTTTGAGATTGGCGGTCATCTGCGTAGGGTCTTCAGGAATGGTAATGATGGCGAAAGAGCGAAGGCGGGGCTTGATTTCACCTTGTGTCGCCAATGAAAGACTCTCAAGATCGTGTTTTGTCAGCGACAGCTGGTAGGTTTGAGCGAAAAGCTCCGGCTCAAGAACCGGAAAAGCAATCTGTGCAACTTCACAGCTCTGCAGCCAGGCAAAGATTT
>SXRI01000025.1 GCA_005793615.1 Bdellovibrionales bacterium | reverse complement strand
TGATTGAAAAACTAGCTGATCTTGCGCTTAAAGAATGGGATCCGGGCAGACCCTTGAAACGAGCCGCATCGCCAAATCCGCTTAAAGGGGTTTTACTCGGGGCGCCCCAGAAACGTCGCATCACAAGTTCTGTGCGCCGTGAAGTGTGGCGCGGGATCAGGGGCGATGTGTAAACTGCAAGGGCCAACACGCTCTCGAGATCGATCATCAATTGCCGGTGGCGATGGGAGGAGAATCGACGCTCAAAAATCTCAGATTGCTTTGCCGCAACTGTAATCAACGGGCGGCGATCGCAAAACTGGGCTTTAAGAAAATGGCGCCTTATCTTGAGCGACGTCCGTAGGCGCTCAAGAGTTGATCCCCGGTCGAGTGTTCGGTGTCCACATCTCACCGACTATTTGAAGAATGATCCCATGGTCTCGCCTCCAGATCTCGCTTTTGATACTCAATTGTTTTCGGGGGTGAATCGCCGCAGGTCATTAGCAAGATCTCCTGGGGTGACCACAGGGCCGCCGATCGATCTTACCACCGCACCACTCTGCAAGGAGAAGAGTTTACTCAACAATTCTTGGCGACTTATGAATACCAGCGCCTTGGATGCTCCGAAGGTCGACAACACCGCCATAACGACCGCTCCCCTGAGCAAGACTCTTCCCCAACGGCTGGGAAAGGTCGTCAGCAGAAACGAGATCCACGACGAAAAACTCGAGAATACTATTGCCGCGATGATCAGAATCTTAACAAAGAGGCCGATCATTGGAGTGAAAACAAACATCGTGAGCTCGCCGGCAAAGAGATAGACGGCACCAGCCAGTGAGAAGCCGATAATCATCGGCTTTAAATCATAACTTCCCCGTATCAACCACCCCGGAAGAGCGAGCACTGCTGCGGATAGCACTCCGACCAACACGAGACCAAGCGGCGCGGCAATAGCGGCAATCATAGCTGCATAGGGGTCATCGCGCATCACCACCATGCGAAATAGGCCATAGACAACTCCTAGAACGAGAGCGCCTGTGAAGACCCAATGATTCTTGACTCCATTCACGCCTCTCCAAAGAGACTCCGCGTAACTCGCGTTCACCTGCGGCGTTTCGGCAACCTCTTCCCGCACCTTTGGCTTTGCTCGCGCAATGGGTCTTGGAGGTGAGATGGGAATAGGCGGTGGCTCGGCCTCGAAACGCTTCGGTGGCCGGGGCACTGCCTCAGCAATGGTTTCCTCGGGATCAGCCGTTAATTCCATGCGAATAGACGTACCTATTTGAATCGTACAAGGAAGCGAGTACGACCCTGATTCGATTCGTTTGCCGCCGACATAAATTCCATTGCGACTTTTCAGATCGCGAACGCTCAGAAGTTGGCCATCCCAGTTGATTTCCAAATGCTGGCGAGAAACATCAGACTCCGGAATGATCATCTGAGCCGGTGTCGATCTTCCGATCGTCAACGGAAACTGATCGACCTCAGTCTCGACAAGCTTCTTGCCATTTTGGCCTGAGACGATGATTTTCATTTCTCACCACCGCTTTCTATACTCTCAAGAAATTTCTCGAGCACTGAGGTGGTTGTTTCGAGTCCAAGCCCTTGGTAAAATTGACTTATATTGGTCTTCTCACTACCTTTACCGAATTCGATCTTTACGAATGTGGAGTACAATCCTGAAAATTTCGGGACAGCCAGACTGCAGTAACGCGTGACTAACGTGACGCCATTTTGATTACGAACATTTTTCGCACCACATCTCTCGGAAACTTTCTTGCGTGCTCCTTTTTCCTGGGATACCTCGATCAGTTTTTTGTAACGCTTTTTCGCCTCGGAATATCTTTTGTCAACTTGACTAAATGTCGACGATGAAAATGGCAGCTCTCCCCGAGTCACCAACATTTCAAACTCAAGCGCATCGACATCAGACCCCAATAAAGCAAGACTGACACCCTGACAAATTAATGCCATGCTGCCTTTCTTTTCCAGATCGTCTTGGCCACAAAGAAGATTTGCCAAAGAAAGTGTGAATTTTAATTCACCAACCCTTTGTGGCTTAATCAGACCACTACTCGCTTGAAGAATCGCGCTGGCTTTTTTCTCTTGCGCTAAGATCTGCGAAACAGCCTCTTGCCGCCAATCAAAAGACTTAGAAACTCCGGCTTGGATTTTCGCGGCAATCGCCACCAAGCTTGCCCATGGTGAAAGGTAAGAAATATTTTGAGCCCGGTTCATCATCGCGCGATTGACGCCAATAACAAAACCGCTGCTATTGAGCGTCGGCCCACCACTCATACCTGGATTAAGAGGCATCGAGGCCGCAAACACGGGGGCAAAACCCATGGTCCGCTCGCCATTAAAGTTTCCCTGGATGATGGTTAGTTCTTCGGATTTAGGAAATCCGAGTGAAAACACCGTGTCGCCCACAGAATAGCTCGCCTGCGGCGCAATCGGCAGAAAGCGCTCAAAACGTTGTTGCACGCGCACTAAAGCTAGATCGTTCACTGCATCGACGGCGACAACTTCAGCTGGGATTTGATTCTGTTTATCAAGGAGCATTAGAACGTATTTCTCTGGCTGCTCCAACGCCGAGGCGACGACATGAAGATTAGTGACCAGATACCCGTGCGGGTGAATCACAAAAGCCGTACCATGACCACGTTCGGAAACAGCATCTTTGAGCCGCGTAATGATCTTGAAAATACTTGCGCTTGCACGGTTGTAGACTTCACTGCCTGATAAAACGGGTACCGGAGTTGGCGAGGGCACAGGCGGACTCGCGACATGACGAACCGGAGCCCTCGCTTTTGCGACTGTTCGCGCCTGAAGCGGCAGCGAAAAGATCGCTGTGAACATCAAAGTAAAGAGGAGTAAAAAGCGATGCAAAAATTCACCTTCAATTGTCTATATATAGGTATCGGTCGCCGCGATGCCGCTGTTAATCAGTCATAGGTCGAGTCGAGTTCGCCTTCTGGACCATGAACGATCTCGACCGAATTATTTTGCCTCTACTAAGTTTTTAGTAGACTTCTACTAAAACTTTAGTAAACCTCTCATCCAGAGGTAAATTCATGTCTAAGCACTTAGAGCGCCCCTTGACCGAAGTTGAACTCGAACTCATGCAGCATATCTGGACACTTGGTGAGTGTACGATCCGCGAGGTGCATGCGTCGCTTCCCAAGGAGCGCGATCTTGCTTACACCTCGGTGGCCACCATGGTGAAGATTCTTGAACAAAAAGGTGCGGTCACTAGTCATAAGAAAGATCGCACGATCACGATCAAGCCACAGATCTCGCGTTCGGACTACGAATCGGCAAGCCTTAAACACCTAAGCGAACGTGTCTTTCAAGGCAACCCATCTACCATGATCGCCCGCCTTCTCGATGATAGCGATCTCACGGCCGACGAACTCAAACAACTGCGCGAGCTTTTGGACAACAGGATGCGCACATGATGCGAGTTTATCTTCTCATCAATCTCTGGCTTGGTTTGAGCTGGCTGCTTTTTCGCCTAATTCCGCAGTTCAAAATTTCTTCACGCGCACGGAAAGTGATCGCTCAAAGCTTGCTTTCATTGAGCATTCTGGCGCCCCTGGGCTTGGCATTGCTTCCCGAGCGCACCTTCCCGAGGCTCGAGCGCACTCATATTTTGACTCGTTCGATCGATGGTGACGGCAGTTTCAAGGTTTCGTCGGGGTTTACGCGCATTCTCAATGAGGCAGCAGTGCTCACCGAACCTGGGCCGAGGGATATGCAGACCCCCGAGAGTTTCGCTAATTGCCTTCAGCTTTTTTTGTTTGGCGCCGCTCTGTTATTTAGCTTACGAGTGATGGCTTGGATTCGACTTCAGCGTTTTCTCAAAAGGACAATCCTTTTACATAAATTGGGACGAGTGCTCGTCACAATCAGTGACGACGTTGAAATCCCTTTCTCAGTGTGGATGGCTGGTCGCGCCTTTGTGGTTTTGCCAGCCTTTCTACTTCCGCACCGCCGTGACTTTCGAATCGCTCTTCGTCATGAGATCGAACATCATCGCCGGCGCGATACGCTTTGGGCGCAGGGTCTAGAACTCATGCTCTGCGCCTTTTATCTGAATCCGGCGGCTTATGCCTTGAAGAATACAATATTGCAGTTACAAGAATTGGCTTGCGATGAGGCGCTCATCAACCGGATGAGAATTCCCGCACAAGCTTATGGCAGTTGCCTCCTACGAGTGGCGGAGGCGGCGCTCAACACCCGGTCCATGCATGTCGGTACCACGTGCATGATCCCGGATGCGAAAAAACGAAGCCATTCATTCTTAAAAAGGAGATTCAAAATGTTCGTGCATCATGAAAAGCCCCCGCGCCCCAAGGCTTGGGCAATCGCCATTGGTACCATCGCCAGTCTGATCGTCATGATCGGAGCCTATGCCGCACAAGCGACGCTTCGCTCGTCTGAGGCGGTCAATAGTAAGCTCGTTAATGGGAAGAAGATATTTGATCCTAAGATTCAAAGAATAGCCACCGTTGAATTGCAGAAAGGTATGGCGGCCGCCAAGGCGAGCGCGGGCTTCGCGATCGTCTCAGAGGCTAGCACCGGCGCTGTCATCGCGGCGGTCAGTCTTAATGACGGTTTTGATCCCGGACTGAAAGACGATTGGGCTCTTTCGTACCCACTCGAACCAGGCTCCGCCTTGAAGCCGATGATTATCGCCTCGGCTTTACAAAGAGGTAAAACCACCGCCCATGAGATCATCGACACCGGCAATGGTGAATACCAGCTCGGCTCAGTCGCAAACCGTGACGTCGAGCCTTTTGGTAAACTCACCACTGCGGATGTCGTCGCCCAATCGAGTAATATCGGCACCATCAAGATCGCTGAAAAGTTGGGAGCTCAAGGTCTCGAAGAGGTGT
>SXRI01000388.1 GCA_005793615.1 Bdellovibrionales bacterium | reverse complement strand
TATGATCTCGATGCAAACTTGGAACTTAAGTTAAACGTGTCTGCAACTCAAGAGGCCACTAAGAAAGCAGAAAGCCCTTCGAAATGAATACTAGACTGAAACCGAAATTTCGTACAACAATGGATCGTATGACGATCAATTTTCGATGTCTCTTTCTTACTTGCGTCGTAAGTCTGCTCGTAATCGCTCCCGCTAAGTCAGAACTTAACCGTGGCGAACGTTCAGTCGCGCAACCTGTGGTCGGCAAGGATGACCCTTGCAATGAGAAACGCCCCGAGTGCCCGAAGATGCCGAAGAACGGATCAGACGCGAAGTCCTTCATGGACGGACTCGCCAAAGCATCTCGGCATCAAGGTGAAGTTGCGATGAAGACTGTCGGTAAATGCATGCACGGCGTTTCGATGGCGGTCGGTAAAGTATGCTATGGCGAAAGCAAGGAACTGGCCATTTGTGGCAATGCTTCAGGTTCCGGAAAATGTCTGCGCGCGATGGGCTTTGTCGAATGTGAGTTCAATGAAAAAAATCGCGATCAAAGACAGGATGATGTTCAGGACCCCAAACATCAGATCCCTGGTGCGATTTTTGTTTACAGCGGTGGCCCCGAAGGAAATGGACACATTGAAGTTTATACGGGAAACTTAAAATGGTGTAGCGATCACTGCTCCATACTACCGATGCAGTCGACTCTTCGTAAACCTGAAGCAATCTATCTTCCCCCGGGTATCACGCCCCCTGCGGATTGGAAATGCGTACCTCCGGAGGCAAAATAGTATGTCCATGCAAACTCAACTGAGCTCATCAAGAATCGCTCTTAGACAAGCCGTATTGGCGCTTGCAATAGTCGCCGCATTCCTCAACCTACCGTCATTTGCCGAGGCAAGCAGTTGCAAGGGATGCAAGGAGCTCAAGAAGCTTAAAGACGATTTTGTGAAGGCCGAGAAAAGTGGCCCCAGAGCGCAATTTGCCGTGGTCGAAAAGATCGGCGAGAAAATTGGCACAATTCCTCGAAGCGCCGAGGGCGCACTCGACAAAGCGCAGATCAAAGTCATTGTTGAGATTTTCCAGCTGGCCAATGATGAGGGTTTCCGCCTCGAGATGCTTGAGCGTAACTCGGTGGTCTTTCGTGACAATCGCGATGCTTTCGCCGAACACCTCGGAACGCTTTCCGGCAACGACCCAAAGCAAATTCTCCGCGATATCGATTCGGTCATCTTAGTATCTAAGTACGGGCAAACGCCTCCAAAAGATGAGATCGAGAAGTTAGGTCCTCCGCCCGTGGGCGCTCCGCCCAGGACTCAAAAGACAAAGTAGATTCGATTCGGAATGCGCTAAACCAGCACACCCACCAACAACCCCTCGCTCGTCGGCACGAACGCCGAGGTAAACTTGCCGCCGCTCAATAGGCGCTGGTTGAACTCGCGCATTCCTTGCCATTGGCGCAAGGACACTGAGTCGGGCTTTGCATCATAAAAAACGGCGCCGCCGAGAAATACATTGTCGGCGATCACCAGACCACCGACACGCAAGTTTCGCTCGGCCCAATCGAGATATTCGGGATAGGCACTCTTATTGGCATCAATGAAAACCAGGTCGAAAGGCGAGTGCGCGGATTCAAGCTCACGTAACTTCTCACTGGCTTCACCCTCGAGCAGGTCGATGCGCTCGGCGACTCCACAATCTAGAAATCCCTGGCGCGCATGGGCCGCACTTATCGGATCGCGCTCGATCGTCCACACGCGTCCGTCAGTCTGTCCAATTGCGGGCTGCCCATTTGCGGGTAAGGCTCGGGCCAGCCATACCGTGGAATAGCCGAAAAGGGTGCCGATCTCGACCACCTTTTTAGCGCCGCTCACTTGCACGAGTAGCGCCAAGAGTCGACCTTCGTTCGCACCGATGTTCACTCCCCAGCGATCTGCCGCGCGAAGCCTTGCTTCAATCGCGAGCAGACCAGGGTCTGTAACCGCAACAAGTTTTTCGATGTAACTATTCTTGGGATCTTGCGCATCTATTCTCATCTGCCGGTCGATGTCTCACGGAGTGCGTCGAAATTCAACCGCGAGGTCGTCAGATCTGCCTCACAAATCGGAGACAATATGATACTGTTTGAGGATAAAAATGCTGGAGCAGAATTTGCACGACGCCGGCTTGGTGGTAGCGAAGCTCGCAAAGCCTCGTAAGCGTCGCTGATTTGACAAGGTAGACAGAATCGACAAAAAACTATCTGAACACTTCACGTTACGCTCTGTCGCAAATGCACCATGCGACGCAGCAAAAGACGAGAGCAAGGGGAGAGAAGACCATGGTTAAGTTTGCACACCGACTTTCTGGAGTCATTGCCTTTACCGTTGTGGCGGCACTGAGCTTTTCCGGCTGCACCAAGAAGGTCGATGATAAAGACACAACTCTGACTGTTCCTTTGGTGGTTAACCTTAAAGGACTCGACCCGATCCAGGCGGATGATCTGTACTCAAATATGGTGGTTCGGAATGTTTTCGAAGGCCTGTATGAGTATCACTACCTCAAACGACCGTTCACCTTGCAACCAGCGCTCGCCGAGAGCATGCCTGAGGTGACCGACAACGGTCTGACCGTCACCATCAAACTTAAAAAGGGAATCAAGTTTCAAGACAATGCCTGCTTTCCCGACGGAAAAGGGCGCGAGGTCGTCGCTGACGACTTTGTCTATAGCTTTCGCCGCCTGGCTGATCCAAAGAGCATCAGCAATGGTTTTTGGATTTTCGATGGCAAGATTAAGGGGCTGAATGCCTGGATCGATGCCGTTAAAACCGGAAAAGCCGATTACAAAACGCCGATAGAAGGCCTGCAGGCACCAGATAAACACACTCTGGTCATTAAGCTTGTGCAGCCCTACTACCAACTCAACTATGTTCTGGCGATGGGCTTTGCCTCAGTCGTTCCACGCGAAGCTATTGAGAAATACGGCGCCGAGTTCATCAACAATCCAGTGGGCACTGGACCCTATATGTTAGAGAAGGCCTCTGACTGGATTCGTAACTCGAAGATCACGTTGAAGAAAAATCCCAACTGGCGCGGGCAAACCTATCCGAGCGAAGGCGAGCCTTCTGATCAAGCGGCCGGTCTTCTCGCCGATGCCGGTAAAGCTCTGCCGTTCGCTGACACCCTGGTTTTCACCGAGATGATCGAGGATCAGCCGCGGTGGCAGAACTTTATGAAAGGGAATCTCGATTTCGCCGTGATCCCAAATGACAACTACGACAGCGCTATCAAAGACAACAAGGTCTTACCGGAGCTGACCGCCAAGGGACTGAGCCTGGATAATTCGACCGCCGTGGAAATCACCTATATCGGGTTCAATTTAAAAGACCCGCTACTCGGCAAAAATAAAGATCTACGCAGGGCACTTTCGCTCGCGATTGATCCCGAGAGTTACATCAAGACGTTCGATAATGGCCGCGGTATCCCCGCGCAAAGCCCACTGCCGCCCGGACTCGAGGGCTATGATCCCGACTTTAAAAATCCGTGGGTGCAATTCAATGTCGCGAAAGCAAAAGAAATGCTCGCGAAGGCCGGCTTTCCAGATGGTAAAGGTCTGCCAGAGTTCACGTTGGAGTCTCTATCGAGCGCGAAAGATCGGCAGATCGATCAGTATTTTGCTTCGCTGTGGTCGGCTATCGGCGTGAAAATCAAAAGCAGCTCCAACACCTGGCCGCAATTCCAGGAGAAGATCAAGCGTAACGAAGCGCAGATCTTTCCCTTCGCATGGGGAGCTGATTATCCGGATCCGCAGAACTTCTTGCAGCTCTTTTACTCGAAGAACTTTAGCCCCGGCCCCAACGACACCAGGTTCAGCAATCCTGAGTTCGATAAACTCTATGAAAAGTCTTTGACTTTGCCTTCGGGCACCGAGCGTACCGAGCTCTATAAGAAAATGCGCGATATCGTGGTTGAGGAGAATCCATGGATTTTCTTGCGCACCCGTAAGGAGTATCGTTTTTTCCATGCCTGGGTCGGCAACTTCAAATGGAATCATATCGAAAACGCGATGTTCAAATACATTAAGGTCGATCCGAAAAAGCGCGCTGAATTGAAGGGTAAGCTCTAAGAGTTTCATGAGAGCGAACGAGGTGTCCCATTTTTAGTTTTATCTTGCGGCGAACCGCCCTGATGATTCCGATCTTGCTCGGCGTGACGCTTCTCACCTTCGTTTTGTTCAATATGTTAATGAAAGATCCGGCTTCGCGCTTCGCGGGCCGGCATGCCACCGTCGAACAGTTGGCTACCATCAGAGCTGAACTCGGCCTCGATCGCTCGCTCCCGGAACAGTACTTTTTGTTTCTCAAACAAATCGTCACGCTTGAGTTCGGCCGCAGCTGGTCGACCAAACAAAAAATTTCCACCATGATCGACGACGGCTTCAGCGCCACGCTTTGCGTGACAGTGCCGCCATTCATCGCCGCGATTTTCGTCAGCATTGCTCTCGCCATGGCGACTGCCTATCGACGCGGTTCTTGGTTCGATAAAAGTATGGTGGTGGCGTGCCTCGCGTTCTTGAGCGTGAGTTCACTCGTCTATATTTTGGCGTTACAATGGGGTCTCGCCTACAAACTCGGTTGGTTTCCGATTTCAGGTTGGGATCCTAGCTGGACCGGTCGCTGGTCATATTTGATTTTGCCTTGGATTATCTTGTTCGTGCTTTCACTCGGCGTCGATATCTTACTCTATCGTTCGGTCATACTCGATGAAAGCTACCAAGACTACGTGCGCACCGCGCGCGCAAAGGGTCTCTCTGGCGTGCAAGTTTATTCGCGCCATATTTTGAAAAACGCTCTGATTCCGATCATCACCAACGTCGTCATTGAAATGCCATTTTTGATCACCGGCTCGGTACTCGTTGAAAACTTCTTCAGCATTCCCGGCTTAGGCGGACTGCTTGTTAAGGCACTCAATGAATCTGATCTGCCTGTCATCAAGGCGATGACCGTGATCATTTCGATCGCTTATATGGTGTTCAATCTGGTAGCCGATCTTTTGTATAGTGCCGCCGATCCACGGGTCCGGTTAGGATGAGGGGGCAAGGATTATGACGGTTGCCACAGCCAATGCCTCTACAGTCGCAGTACCCTCCTCGCGCAACTCACTTTGGTGGGATGCCTTTCGGCGCCTCAAGCGCAGTCGCATCGCCGTCATTTCCTTCGTGGTAATAGTCGCTTATGTAGTGATCGCACTGCTTGCTAAATTCGGCGTCATTTTTGCGGATGTTTCGGTCCCTGTCGGCGCTCAATACCTGCCCTTTTCCGGTGACCATCCATTCGGTACCGATGTTTTAGGGCGCGATGTTTTGGGTCGTGCGATCCATGGTGCGGCGACCGCGTTGTCCGTCGGTTTTATTGCTTCCGGTATCGCTTTGTTAATCGGCATTACGCTTGGCGCTTTGGCTGGTTACTTTGGCGGCTGGGTGGATAACCTGATCGTTTGGCTCTACACGACCGTAGACTCAATTCCCTATATTCTCCTCATTCCATCCCTGACTTTCGTTCTGGGGCGCGGATTGATCAATGTATACATCGCCGTCGGCGTCACGAGCTGGGTCACGCTTTGCCGCTTGATCCGCGGCGAATTTATGAAGCACAAAGGGCGTGACTATGTGCTCGCGGCGGAGGTCTTGGGCGCCAGCCATTTGCGACGGATTTTCCGCCATATTTTGCCGAATGTCGCCCACCTTGGTTTCGTACAATTCGGACTTGGTTTTGTTTCGGCGATTAAAATTGAAGTCATCTTGTCGTATCTGGGGGTAGGTGTTGACCCCTCCACCCCGTCATGGGGCATCATGCTCGATGATGCCAAGCTCGAGCTGGCGCGACCTTTTTGGGGTAATTTAATTGCAGCAACTCTTTTCATGTTCTTCTTGATCCTGGCTTTTAACCTGTTCAATGATGCACTTCGTGAGTCGTTGGACCCGAAACTCAAGAACAAATAACTTAACGATGTGTGATAGGATGCGGGCAAAGTGAGTACACTCCTTGAAGTCAAAAATCTGAAAACCGGTTTCAAAACCGACGACGGCGAATTTCTGGCTGTCGATGACATCAGCTTTACACTCGAAAAGGGCCGGACTCTTGGCATTGTCGGTGAGTCTGGTTGCGGTAAATCCGTAACCTCGCTTTAGATCATGCGCCTGATCCCGACGCCTCCGGGGCGCATCGCCGGCGGCGAGATCATTTTTCATCAGGAAACCGAGGGCGCGAACGGTACGAAAAAAACCGAAGCCAAGAATCTCCTCAAGCTCACTGAAGAGGAAATGCGCAAAATTCGCGGTAACGACATTGCGATGATCTTTCAAGAGCCAATGACATCGCTCAATCCGGTATTCACTATCGGTAATCAGATTGCCGAGGCCATCGAGCTTCACCAAAAGGGTTTGAACAAACAGCAGATTCGTCAAAAAACCATCGACATGCTCCGCCTCGTTAATATCCCTGAGGCCGATAAGCGTGTTGACGAATATCCACATCAACTCTC
>SXRI01000387.1 GCA_005793615.1 Bdellovibrionales bacterium | reverse complement strand
GCGGCGAGCAGGTCGGCGACATTATTCTCGAAGAAGACGGCTTGTTCTCGCTGATATCAAGTTATCGCCGTGCGCTTCGTAAGGCACAAAAGTTCGTTCATAAGGTTCGTCCGAAAGTGATTTCGATCGCCGCTCGAGTGATGGAAATCAAAGAGCGCCTGATCGTCGGTTCTCGGGTCCTATTGCATGATTTACTTAATATCGGGCCCGACACCCAGCGTACGCAGCTTTTGGTGACCTTTCTCTCGATACTTGAATTGGGTCGTATGGGTTATGTCTCGCTCTTTCAGAGTGAAGTTTACGGCGACATTCATATCGAAACTATAAAAGCAGTTGAGCGAAATGTTCTTGAACGGGTGCAGGAGTTTGATTCCGGTGACGCCGATAAGGTGGCCGAAGGGATCATCAATCATGCGATCGAAGAACAAATTGAGCTCCATGAAGTGCCGGTTGATCCGGCTTCGGCCGAGGCGGAATTCCAGTTGGGCCTTGAGTCGCTTGATCGTGTGCCTGAGGGGCTAACCACTCTTTCCGAGGTTGAAGCCGGCGATCTGGAAGTGAGTGCTGATGTCGCAAGTGATGAAGAAATTCTGGCAGCCGAACTTGAACTTGGTGGCGGTGACCAGCAGGGGCTGAATCTAGACCAAGTCATCCATGAAAAAGAGTCCGAGGCTTGAGGAGCAAGATGGCTGATACTGAAAAATACCAATCCGAATTTTCCGACAATGCCGAAAACCTGAAGGCCGACGGCGTTGGCCAAAATGTTGGCCAGAATGATGGCCAGAATGATGGCCAGAATGATGGCCAGAATGCTTTGGAGGGCTCGCCCAACGAGGCACCTAAGGCAGGCAAAAAATCGAAGAAGAAAAATGCCCCTAAGGTGAAGTGGAACGCCACCACCGAGAATCTCGATTTCAAAGAGGATGCCGCGAATAAGGGTGGCGATGCGGTTTCTGAAGATGTTTCGGAGTTAGCTTCTTTCGCGGCCCGCGCCGCTGCTGATTTCGGTATTTTTTCCGACGATGAACCAGTGCGCGAAGAAGCGAAGGTGGCTGAGCTTGAGAGCCTGGTTGAGGCAGCCGCAGAACTTGCGCCTGTCGATTTGATGCCTGCTCTCGGAGCCGCACTTGAAGAACAGGTCGCCGAATTATCTCCAGAGTCCGCCGGTGAGCTCCTTGAAGATGGCTCCGAGGCTGATGAGCTGATCAATGAAGATAGCGGCGAGTTTTCCGAAGAAGAAATGATCATGGCGGCGGCGCAAAATGAGGTTGAATCCGAAAGTGAAGCCGATGCCGTAGCGACCGACGCCGCGGCTGCAGAGATCAGCGATGAAGAACGTGCTCTGATGGAAGCCGAGCTCGGCCCTGAACAAGTTGAGTTCGTTGAGGCCGACCGTATGGTCTCGATTATTGAGAGTATGTTGTTCTCTACAGACAAACCGGTGTCAGTGGCGTCTTTGAAGGTGATCTTCAAGGGGACGAACATTCGTACCAAAGATATCACCCGTGCGCTCGATGAATTGGCCAGTGAGTACGCTGACGCGAAACGTGGTGTGACCATTGAAGAGATCAATGGCGGTTATCAACTGCGTACGAAATCTGATAATGCCGAATACCTGCGCCGTTTGGCCAAGGTACGGCCGTTCCGTCTGTCAGGGCCCGCCCTTGAGACCATGGCGATCGTCGCCTATAAACAGCCAATCACCAAACACGAGATCGATGAGATTCGTGGCGTTGAAAGCGGTCATCTGCTGCGTGCGTTGATGGAGCGGGGGCTTGTTGCCTTTGGTGAGCGCAGTGAGTTGCCTGGTAAGCCGATGACTTACAACTCCACGCGCAAGTTCCTGGAGACCTTCGGGCTAAGGAATATTCGAGAGTTGCCGTCGCTGGGTGAAATCGATGCGCTCTTGCCTGAGGGAATCGGTGAAATTGAAGAAGAAAAGGAAACACTCTCGGATTTGACCGAGCAGATGTCCACCACTCTCACCTCGAGCTATTCCGAGGGTGAAGATGAACTTTTAAAGATCAATGAACAGCTTCAGGCAGTCGATACGACGTCTGAGTTTTTCGAACAGGAAAAAGTTCGTGAGCGCGATCGCCGTGATCGCGAGCGAGCGCAAGATATCCGCGAACGCCTGGTGGTCGGAGAGGCCGTTGAAGAGAAGGATCGTCGCTGGTTGGATCGCTACGAGAGCAAGCTTCATCAGGCCGAGGCCGCCGCTAGTGCTGCCGCTGCAGCCGGTGTAGCCAGTACTTCAGCTGAAGGCGCAGAACCCGCCCCGATGATCGCAAATGAACTTGAGGCTTTGAGCGAGGAGTCGAGCGAAATCGCGGCGGCTCATGGCTCGTCGTTAGATCACGATCAGGATGTTGAGGCGGCCGATGAGCTGCTGATGGGCGATGACGCCGAGATCGATGATCTGGCCGCTCATGCCGATTGGGATGACGAAAAAGAGTCCTAAAGGTGATCTATGGGGATCTTTTTGCGGATCTTTGAATTTCGCTTGCCGGCGATCTTCCTCAGTATTGCTTTGCTAGGGTTTTCGAATACCGCCGCCCAGGCTCAAGACCGCGCTCAAGACCGCGTTCAGGATGCCGGTCAGGCAGCCGCTCCTGAAAGCTCCAAATTTCACCTTCGACCGATGTACGGTGGCTTCCATTATCAAACTCTCTTGGGCCCTGAGATCAGTTGGGGCTATATGCTCACCATGATCCCGCAGTGGAAGAAGCGCGGTATTACCTTTGGCGCTGATCTCGGTGTCGGGGGTGTGAAGGCGAGTCTTGGTTTCGGGGCTTTCGTGCCGTTTTACCCGCTGGCGGCTGGTCTTTTAGTTAAATTGATCGCTATTCAGGGTTGGCACAAAGATAGTTTGATCGCTAGCGACGGCGCGCAAACCTATGTTGGTGGTGAGGTTCAACTCACGGTGTTTGTTCCGAGTTTGCGCGTTGCTCTTGTCAAGGGAGCTACCGGGCCAATGCTGATCACTGGCCTCGGCATTGGCTTCTAGTTTGAGCGTCATTCAGTGCCGAGCCAACGTCTATGATAATTTTTGGGCTAATTTTTGGGCTGTAGCCTCGCCAACCACAAGGTGAAACACGCGTGGGCTAACAAGCTGAGTGGCCATGACTCCCAAGTCAGAAGTGAGTTCACTGGTATTGGCTCGATCTGCGTTTCTGACCTCGACTCGTACACGCGTGAGAGCCACGACTTCGGAACTCACCAGATTCTCGCGCCCGCCGAGAGAGGCGAGCACGATCGAGGCGAGTCGATCAACATCAACGACGGGCGAGGATCCGGGCCCCGGTGTGGTCGCAGGTGTGTTTGTGGCTGTAGTCACGAACGGGCGGCTGGCCGATTCACGCGCTGTGTTCCCTTCTTGTAAGAACTTTTCCATATCGGTTTTAAGGTTTTCCGAAGCCGTGCCAAAAACAGCTTGGATGCTGTCGCCGACCACCAACACACCGCTCGCACCGAGCTCCTTTAGGCTCTGTCTGCTGACTTTGCTCTGTTCGTGAACCGCGACCCGCAGGCGAGTCACACAAGCATCGAGGCTGGCGATATTGCCGGCACCGCCGAAGGCAGCGACCAGTGCCGAGGCTTTGTCGGCGTGTTGTAGGCTGAGATTCCCGTTTACCGCTGCGCTTTCCAGGTCGGTTTCCCTTCCGGGCGTTTTGAGATCGAATTTTCTGATGACGAAAGAGAAAATCCCATAGTAGAGCGCTGCCCAAATGGGGCCGAGAACAAAAAACCACAACGCATTCGAGGATTGCGGGAAAAGTACGATAAAATCGATAAGGCCGTGTGAAAAAGTCATGCCGTGTTTAAGGCCAAGTACGATACAGAGGAAGAAACCAAAGGCAGAGGTCAGCGCATGAAGCGCATAGAGCGCCGGCGCGACGAACATGAAGGTAAATTCGATGGGTTCAGTAATACCCGTAACAAATGATGTGAGCGCGGCCGAGATCATCAAGCCGCCGACACGTTTGCGTTCCTCGGGGCGAGCTGCATGCCAAATGGCAATCGCCGCTGCCGGCAAGCCCCACATCTTAAACAAGTAACCCCCGGCAAGATTTCCTGCCGTCGGGTCGCCGGCAATGTAGCGGGCGATTTCGCCAGCCAAAGTCTTACCGGTCTTGGGATCCACGAAGCTCCCGCTCTCAAAGAAAAAGGGAACGTTCCAGATATGGTGAAGGCCGAACGGGATCAACATTCGCTCGACAAAACCGTAAAGGCTAAATGCCGCAGCGGGGTTGCCGGATGCCGCCCAGTTAGAAAAGCTCTTAAGGCCTTCGCCAACCGGTGGCCAACATACGCTCAAAATCCCGCCAAAGACCACAGCCGCCGCGGCCGTCAAGATGGGGACCGAGCGTTTACCGGAGAAGAAGCCCAAATAAGCCGGAAGCTGAAGCCGATAGTACCGATTAAACATCGCTGCGGCGACCAGTCCCATCGCGATACCGCCAAAGACGCCGGTATCGAGCGACTCAATTCCCATGATGCCTTTTACCGGATGTCCCATCAATTTGGCGAACGCCCCAAGGCTAGCGAGCATAACGACGTAACCGACAACCGCGCTGAGCGCCGATACCCCATCATTGCCAGCAAGACCGAGTGCCGTGCCGATGGCAAAAATGAGTGGCAGATTACCGAAGATCGCGCCACCGGCTTGTGTCATCACGTCCGAGAGGATTTCGGGCATGAAGCTAAAGTGAGCGGCGCCGACTCCAAGCAGAAGTCCAGCGACCGGCAACACCGCCACTGGCAACATCAATGCTTTTCCGATTTTCTGCAAAAAGGTGAAGATCGATTTAGTGAATGTCACTGTCTTAGTTCCCTTGGTTAAGGTTCTTTTGCTCAGCTAATAACTTACGAACGGCAGCGGCGTTTTCGGTCTTCACGACGGTAGCCGCTAGCTTCACCGCCTCTTGGTGGGAGGTTGCGCGAACAGCTGCTTTAACCAGCGGAACCGAAGGAATACTCACCGAGAGTTCGTCAATACCGAGGCCGATAAGAGTTTCCACCGCTTTCAAATCACTGGCAAGGCCGCCACAAACGCCAATCCATTTGCCATGGCGATGAGCCGCCTCCGCCGCCATCTGAATCAGCTTCAAGACGGCCGGGTGAAGGGCATCGACTTGTCTGGCGAGTCCCTGATGACCGCGGTCCATTGCGAGTGTGTACTGCGTGAGATCATTGGTACCGACTGAAAAGAAGTCGGCCTCGCGCGCCAGTTCGTCGGCAATGAGTGCCGCCGCTGGGACCTCGACCATAATTCCGATCTCGAGCGGCGTTTTGATTCCCAATCGATTTTGTTCCTCTGTGAGCATCTCCTTGGCTTGGCGAAACTCTTCGATGCTTGCGATCATCGGGAACATCACACAGAGTTTGCCGAACGATTTTACCCGCAAAATCGCTCGCAGCTGTGTACGCAGGATTTCCGGGAATTGAAAACCAATGCGGATACCGCGAACGCCCAGAAAGGGATTTTCCTCTGTAGGAAGTGGGAGATACTTCAGGGGTTTGTCGCCGCCGACGTCGAGCGTGCGAATGACGAAAGTCCGATTGCCAAGAATATCAGCGATCTCCTGATACACCTTAAGCTGTTCGTCTTCGCTGGGTGCGGTCTCGCGTTCGAGAAACAAAAACTCGGAGCGTAAGAGCCCAACGCCATCAGCGCCCATTTCAATCGCTTGGAGCGCGTCGGCGACGCTACCGATATTGGCTGCCACTTCGACGAGTCGACGATCGCTTGTTAACGCCGCTTGGTGGGCAAGCTTCAGGGCCGTTTTTCGAAGTGCATTTTGCTCGCTCTGCGAACGCTCCGCGCGCGCGCGATCATCATTCGTTGGTTCCAAATACAGTTCGCCGTTTTCGCCATCGAGAACAACTTCAAGGCCAGGAGAAAGCGAGAGAGCTTTAACGTCGATACCTGCGATGGCAGGAATACCGAGCGAGCGTGCAAGGATCGCAACATGCGAAGTGCTGCCGCCGGTGGTGGTGCAAAAGCCAAGAACCTTGCTGCGATCCAACTGTACGGTTTC
>SXRI01000386.1 GCA_005793615.1 Bdellovibrionales bacterium | reverse complement strand
TTGAGACCTGGCATGCCGACATCGAAGAAGTCCTCGACCTGCGCGAAAACACCGGCGACGAAGCCAAACGCACCCATAATCTTAATCTCGCCAACTGGGTGCCTGACCTTTTCATGAAACGCGTAAAAGAAGACGGCGTATGGTCGTTATTCGACCCTAAAGTCACGCCTCAGTTCGTCGATCTCTACGGCCCCGCTTTTGAAACAGCATACCTGGAAGCGGAAAAGAACGCACTTTTCGTAAAACAACTCAAGGCTCGCGATCTCTATGCCCGCATGATGAAGTCGCTGGCACAAACCGGTAACGGCTGGATGACCTTCAAAGATGCTTCGAATCTGAAGTGCAACCAGACAAAGAATCCAGGCAATGTCGTGCACCTCTCCAATCTCTGCACCGAGATTCTAGAGATCACCTCAAACCAGGAAACCGCCGTCTGCAATCTTGGTTCGGTGAATTTGGGCCGACATATTTCCGATGGACACTTTGATTTCGGCAAATTGGCAAAGACCGTTCGGACTGCAGTAAAATTTCTCGATCGCGTGGTCGACATTAATTTTTACCCGATTCCTCAGGCCGCGACTTCGAACGCCCGCTGGCGCCCCGTAGGCCTTGGAGTCATGGGTCTTCAAGACGCCTTCTTCCGCTTACGTCTACCTTTCGATTCAGATGAAGCGATCGCGCTTTCGACCCGTATCCAGGAAGAGATTTATTATCACGCGCTTGAGACCAGCTGCGAGTTGGCCGAAGCCCATGGCGCCCACCCGGCATTCCAAGAAACCCGGGCCGCCGATGGCGTCCTGCAATTTGATCTTTGGGGCGTGAAGCCTACGGATCAAAAGCGTTGGAATGCTTTGCGCGCCCGCATCGCCAAGTCGGGGCTACGCAACTCGCTTCTCATCGCGATCGCGCCAACGGCGACAATCGCCTCGATTGTTGGCTCCTACGAGTCGATCGAACCGATGATTTCAAATCTCTTCAAACGCGAAACGCTTTCCGGGGAATTCCTGCAAGTGAATCGCTATCTCGTTCAGGAACTCAAGAATCTCGGGCTTTGGAACGAAGGTATTCGTAACGAGATCAAACGGGCTGAAGGATCAATTCAAAATATTAAGGCCATCCCCGACGACGTAAAACTTGTCTATCGAACGGCCTGGGAATTACCGATGCGCGCCTTGATCGATATGGGCGCCAAGCGTGGCGCTTATGTCGATCAAAGTTCTAGTCTTAATTTGTTTATTGAATCACCGACAATCGGAAAACTTTCATCGATGTATATGTACGCTTGGGAACAAGGCTTGAAGACCACCTATTACCTTCGCTCACGCCCTGCTACCTCGATCAACAAGGTCACCTTGGGCGCGAATCACGAGGCGGAGCCGGTGCCACAGGCCGTGGAAACACCAGCCTATACGGAATCTGAAGCGATCGCCTGCTCGCTTGAGAATCCTGAAGCCTGCGAGGCGTGCCAGTAGCACCACCAACCGCCCGCACTACTTGAAATACGAGAATTAACTTCCAGTCGCATCACGTGACTGGTGTCTATGGAGAATGAAGGATTATGTTACTGAGCCCCGGGTTTGATCTGACTTTACGGCCGATGAAGTATCCCGTCTTTTATGAAATGTATAAAAATGCGATCAAGAACACTTGGACGGTCGAAGAAATTGATTTTTCCAAAGACACCAGTGATCTTCAGCGTCGCCTGACTCCCGCTGAGAAACATCTCATCAGCCGATTGGTTGCGTTCTTTGCAACCGGCGACTCGATTGTCGGCAACAATCTGGTTTTGAATCTCTACAAACACATCAATTCGCCAGAGGCACGCCTATATCTGTCGCGCCAACTTTATGAAGAAGCGCTGCATGTGCAGTTCTATCTCACTCTTCTTGACGAATACGTTCCCGATGCCGAAGAACGCGCCCGCGCTTTTGCCGCGGTTGAGAACATTCCCTCAATCAAGAAAAAGGCCGAGTTCTGCTTTAAATGGATGGATTCCATAAATTCGCTCGAGCGGATCGAGACCACTCAGGATCGACGTCGGTTCCTGATGAATCTTATTTGTTTTGCCGCCTGTGTGGAGGGCCTGTTTTTCTTTGGCGCCTTTGCCTATGTCTATTTCTTGCGCTCCAAGGGCCTTCTGGATGGCTTGGCGGCCGGCACCAATTGGGTCTTCCGCGACGAGTCTTGCCATATGAATTTTGCTTTTGAAGTGATCAAAACCGCTCGTAAAGAAGAGCCCGATCTCTTCAATCAGCAAATGATCGATTTAGTGGTTTCGATGATCGAAGAGGCCGTTGATTGCGAGTTTGCCTTCGCACAAGACGTGCTGGATTTAGGTGTTGCCGGACTCTCCGTCACGGATATGCGCCAGTACCTCGAGTTCATCGCCGATCAACGTTTGGCGGTCCTGAACATCCCGCCCCGTTACCATGCGAAGAACCCCTTTCCATTCATGGAATTGCAGGATGTACAGGAACTCACCAACTTTTTTGAGCGACGGGTATCCGCCTACCAAGTGGGCGTCACCGGCCAAGTCGCTTTTGATGAGTCGTTCTAGACAAGAGTGTTCACCTTGCTCCCTAGCTGGCCTGGGGAGCGTTGGCGACTTCCTTCTCGACACTGTCGAGGTACTGCTCCAGCTGGAGCCGCAAGCGCCCATCGCTTAATCCACAAAGGACGCGCAAAAGGCGTGCGGCGACCTCAAAGCGACCCTGCGTCTGGCACTGAGCAATCACGGGCTGCAAAGTGGCGAACTCGATTTTCCTGAGTATTTTCTCGAGCGGCCAATCGCTTGGAATGGCGGCGGCGAACTCAACAAATTCGCTTTCGTTATCCCTTTTCAAACGATCGCAAAAGATCGATTCGAAATTTCGTTTAATGAAACGTTTTGTCTTCGGATCCAGCTCTTCCCACGGTACGGTGGCTTCCTGCAAAACCGTGACGAGCGAAAGATCCAGGGCCTCGCGATTTTCAGGATGATGATACAGAACCTCAGCTAAGCGCGTGAGCTTTTCCGAGATCTCCGCCACCGTCTCGACTTCACCGATAAGTCTGTCCTCAAAGGGAAACACGGACGCAGTATTCACAGGCCGTAGTCGCCGCCAAATGAGACCAATCGTAATGCCGACGAGTACTCCGCCTAAGTAAGATGCCTTGGCCACATTTTCACCGCCGGTAAGACATCCGAGAACGAAGACTCCAAGGAAGTACAACGGGATAAATACAGTGCTGTATATTTCTGCGATACCACGACCCTGCTTGCGCCGAAAGACCATGAAGCGCACTTTTAGATTCCAGAAAAGTACCCAGTAGGCGCCGGCGATGGCGGCGATATTACCTGATGCGCCTAAAAGCACCTGCCACTCCTTTTGCGGCAGGATCTCTGTTATCAGCGCGCTCAGCATCAGATGCGCCAGATTGCCAATCACGCCTCCTAGGAGATAGACGGTGAGGAAAGTGAATGAGCCTATCCGCTCCTCGACAGCAATGGCCAAGAACAGAAGCAATGCCATATTGACGATGAGGTGTAACCAACCGGCATGAGCCAAGTTGGAATCCGTGAGCGAGCGCAAAGAGAGATTGCTCAGCGAAAGCAGATTGTGTTCATTTTGCCAGGTGCCCCGCTCGGATTCTAATTCTCCGCGACGACTCAGGTATTGCTTATACTCTTCACTCTCAAGGAGCTCCGCCTGATTTTCCTGCCAGAATTCATCACTAAACAAAATCTTTTCAAGACTCGCCACCTTATGCGCGGCCTCGTCATTAAACTGCGCCTCCAGCGCTGCGTGTGTTTCGGAGACGAATTCCTGATAACGCTGCGGTGTCTCGGTATCCAAAATACTATCGAGAAACTCACAGTCCTCTTTCGTGAGGCGAAGACGCTCACTTAAACGCTGACAGTTGGCGAGCGCCAGTTTATTGCGCGCCGGAACCAACTCTGAAGCCGATGAGCCATTGGCGATCGCCAGCGCCGCGCGATCCAAATCAGCAAGATGTAAAACGGAATAGATGACCGTAACGACGATTACGGCAACCGTCGCCGCCGGAAATTGACGGGTTTTCGCCTTAAGTCCCAAGGGAAACAAGAACATAACAACTTTACGGCTAATTTGTGCTTGAGCATTACGACAAACGTCATAGGCAGCAAAAAAAATGCGTGTCAGTTTAGATCGTTAGCGTAACTGAAAGTGATTCATCTTCGAACAAGCGAACGCTTTTGAGACGAATTGATGGCCGTGCTGCCGCCAGGTGAGTAAGTTCGCGAAAACAGAACGCGGTGATTCGCTCCGCCGTCGGCGCCTGCTCCTCAAAAACGTCGGATAAATCATTTAAAAAACACTCGCTCAACTGCGCCACGATCTGGCCGAGCCAGCGGTCAATTTCCACCAGATTCACGATCATTCCCGTGAGCGGATCCACTGGTCCGGCGATACTCACCTCGAGTCGAAAACGCCGCCCCCACCCGTGGGCACTAAAGAGCGAACCATAGAGGGCGCGGTTCTCTTCTGCCGTCATTTTCGCATTCGCGTATCGATGCGCACCATTGAACTCGATCGCACGACAAATCAGCACACAAGGATTGTTCACAAACTTCCGCCACCGGCAAGAATGATAAAATACTGGGTGTCATTGGCGGCACCGGACTGTACCCATGAGTTAAGAACGACTTTCGCACCACCGCCAAGAGCCAATCCAATGATCTTAAAGACTGCCCCGGCCTCGGCAAACGGAGTCACCGCTCCTTGGTTAGGAAAACGGACGCCCGGTCCGGCAAAAACTGTAATACCTGTGGCGGCGAGCGATAGATCCAAAATTCCACGCATGCTTGAGTCAAGGCCGTAGACACTCGCACCCGTGGATGGGAATCGACCAAAGACCGCGTTACGCCACGCCAACCATTCATAGAAATAGGCATTAAAACCCAGTTGCACTTCCGTATAGGAAACGCTGCCAACAGATCCACCCGACGCCCCGAGATCAAAGGTCAAGCGCTCAAGACCAAGCACGGACCGTTTGCTTCCTCGCGCGCCCGCCGCTTTAGGCTCCGCCGGCTCCAAATCACCTTCCATCTCCCGCGACGCTTCTCGTTTGAGATCAGACTTGCGCAACCAAACCCGCGTGCCCGTACGAGTTTGCACCGGAATAAAACCGTTTTCTTCGTCTCCTGCGGACTCTACTCGACGCCCCCGAGATAGCTGCTTGCCAGTTTTCGAACTCTCACCAGGATTTTGAAAAACCGTTGCCGAAGGCGCAGTCACCACGAATACCGAACCACTGCCTTCAGCCCAAACAGCCTCAGCGTAGGCCAAGAAAAAGCTGAAAAAATAGAGAAGGAAAATCTTCAGAGAAAATCCTCGGAATTTGAGCTGAGGTGATACCATGAAACCAGTTTTGGGATTGATTCTAAGGATTGCAAACAAAAGTTTGACCTTTTTTTAGCAAAACGAGCATAAGAGAGCAGCAACATACTAGGGAGTTCTAAACCTTGAGCTTTTTCTACCGCACCATTCTTAGGGGTTTGTTCACGCTACTGCCTCTTTCGCTCACCCTTTACCTCTTGGTTTGGATCGCCACCGAAACCGAACACCTCTTCGGCGAACCCTTACAGATTTGGTTCCCTTCGTTCTTTGGCTTTACCGGCGCAGGTTTTCTGGTCGGTATGTCGTTTGTTTTTCTTGTTGGCCTTGCCGTGAATTCGTATTTCACGCAACGCTTCGTCGCTTGGCTCGAAGACCAGATTGGTAACCTACCCGTGGTGCGAACCATCTACGGCCCCATTCGCGATGTCACCAATCTCTTCGCTCGCCAAGGTGCGGCATCAAGCCAACGAGTGGTGATGGTGCAACTCTCTGACGGCAATAGCACTAACGGCATCACTGAACTGCTTGGCCTGATTACGCGCGACAGTTTCGTCGATTTGCCTGCTGGTGTAGTCACATCAGGCTCCGTGTCAGTTTTCATTCCGCTCAGTTACGGCATGGGTGGAATAACACGTCTCGTTCCGCGAACCAAGATTCGCGAGATCCAGATCCCGGCAGAACGCGCCATGCAACTGGCCATCACCGGATGGATCAAGTCCTCAAAGTAGCTCTAAGCGCACCGGACAATGATCACTTCCAAGAACGTCAGGCAGATGACTGACGTTCTTTAAGCGACCTTTTAACTCGGGGTTGGTGACAAAGTAATCAAGACGCCACCCGATGTTCTTCTCGCGCACGCCAGGGCGGTAGCTCCACCAGGTGTAATGCCCGGGCCCCTTCTCAAATTGCCGAAAAGCATCGACCCAGCCACGTTTGTCAAAAAGATGATCCAACCAGGCGCGCTCTTCCGGCAAAAATCCGGCGTTCTTCATATTCGACTTAGGGTTCTTAAGATCAATCTCGCGATGCGCGATATTGAAATCCCCGCAAATCACTACCTCACGTCCACGGCCTCGTAGTTCTTCCAGCCGTGCTTCGGCCTGTTTGCAAAACTCAATTTTATAATCAAGCCGAGCATGGTCACGCTGACTGTTAGGAAAGTAACTATTGATCAAAGTGATCTGGCCAAAATCCGCTTCAAGCCACCGACCCTCGCGGTCAAAGCCTTGAACGCCCAAACCAGAGCGCACCTGCGAAGGCGCTTTGCGCGAGTAGATCACTAGCCCCGAGTACCCCGGTTTCTCGGCAAAACTCCACACTGATTCATAGTTTCCCGGATGCTTCAGAAGCTCGTCGCCCTCAACCTGCTCTTGGCCAAGTTTGATCTCCTGC
>SXRI01000385.1 GCA_005793615.1 Bdellovibrionales bacterium | reverse complement strand
GCTTTGATGAAAACATCGACGCCTTACCGGCGCCCTTTAACCATGGCAAAGTCTGGCCGCATTGAAAGCGTTATTGGTGGTACATCTGTCGGCGTTGAAACGATGAAAGTGGCCTGGTTCCAAGTCGCCGCCTCCACCCGAGAGCTTTACGCGAACAAGAGACACCCAAAAACTACCGTGAGGGCATTTAAAGGTACCACAGGAGATCCATGCAACATTGGCTATTCGTGGGGCGCCCCCAGCCGATATTTGCGGCATAGCCATTCCGAATTGGAGACCTTTAGAGCGCACTCTCTGTTTGAAAACCCCGTAAACGATGTTGGAAATCTCGCCAACCGCACCCATGACTGTGTTATCGATTTCCGTAAAGTCACGTTTATAAAAAACTTTGAGAACGTTAAACACGGTCTCTTTTGGGAACGTCAGGATCAAGGCTCCCTGGGGATCTTTGCCAATCAATGTAATGATCACGGTCACGTCACCGCTTGGTTCAGCGCCGCGTTCGATCGATTGAAAGCTGGATTCAACCTTAAGCCCGAACATTTGGCCGAAGGTTTTTTCCACGGCCGCGTGCACGTCTTCAATAATCTGCTCATTCAGCTCAGGCGGTTGTGCGGTATCAGCGCTCATGCTTGTTGTATCTTCACTCTGGCGATTTTATTTTTGTAAGCTACCTTCGTAGGATACCTGAGCTTTATCGAGTTGAGAAAGAAATTTAACGACGAGTGAGTGAATTCACAACTATGGTAGAAACTCTTTAGCGAGACCAAGGTCGCGTCCTGGTGGGGCTCTTTGCAGAGAGTGAGCTCCTGTGCTCATTGTGCTGGCGGGGAGTCAACATTTTCGGGATCGACTTTGATGATCACTGGATCTGCGTGGCGCACGGCGCGGATCACCACGCGGCGATTCTGAGATTGATTGTCGGGAAGAGCGGTGTCTGTAGCATCGCGATTGGGTACAAGCGGTCGCGCTTCGCCGTAACCAACAGCAGTGAGCCGATCTTTGGAAATACCTGCGCCGATAAACGATTCAAGAACTCGGCAGGCTCGCAAACTCGACAGTTCCCAGTTGTTGCGGAACAACTTGCCATGAACCACCGGTACATCGTCGGTATGCCCCTCGACGGTGATGTCGAGTACGTTTTCGTCGGCATGGAGAGCTTGAATCAAGCTATCGAGAACGGGAGTCGCTTCGGGTTTGAGATCAGCCGAACCGGTATCGAAAAAAACAGTGCCGCGAAACGAAATCTCAAGACCGGCATCAGATACTTTGATGATCAGTTGGTCGCCAATACCCAGCTTTTTTATTGCCTCTCTGATACGTTCGGCCAGGTCCGAATAGGGAACTTGATAGGTGCCACCGAATTCCGCTGTGATCGATTTGCGCGCTTCCTCGAACTTTTCGGGGTCCATGGTAGAAAAACTCAAGAGAATCACAAAGAAACCCACTAAGAGGGTCATCATATCGGCATAGGAAACGAGCCAGTTGCCTTCGCCGGATTCTTCCTCAACGTGGTGATTGCCGCCGCCGCCATTGTGACCGGATAACGACACCGGGTGCGATGGCTTCGGAGCTTCCTCCGCGCCGCCATGAGCGGAACTTTGCGACCTGCGTTTACGCTGAGGCTCGGTCATGAAGCTTGTTTCTTTTTGTTCATGGCATTGAGCCGAGCACGCTCATGAGGAAGGAGATAGCTCTTGAGATGTTCCTCGACGACTTTGGGATGTTCGCGCCGTCGAACCAGGCGCAAACCGTCGATCACGATCGTTCTGAGCGTTTCATCTTCGCGGTTGATCACCGCAAGATTCTCCGAAATCGGGATAAAGACGAGATTCGCCAAAGTGAGACCGTAAAAGGTTGCCACGAGGCCAATGGCCATCGCTGGGCCGAGGAGCTTTTGCGCGTCCTTACTGCCGAGTTGTTGCAGAAGTGCGATCATGCCAAGAGTAGTACCCAGTAGACCAAACGCCGGTGGGAATTTGGCGAGTGTTTTGAAAACGCCGACATCATATTCATATCGCTTGGTATGAGTCGTAGCTCTTTTGATAAGAATCTCGTCGAGCGCCTCTTCGGGGATACCGCCTAAAGTGATCAGTTGCACGGCGTCGGCGAGAAACGGTGTTTTCAGGGCCTTGGCTTTGGCTTTCAAGTAATCGGGATTTTCACGAATGCCTCGGGCGAGGTCGACGATTTCACCGATAACGATATCATGGCGAGTGGCGTACGAACCGAGGAACTTGTTCATGATTACGCCACCCACCCGAACGTAGGAGCGTAGAGGGAAACACATCAGCCCTGCCGCTGCGGTACCGCCGATGACAATGAGAATGCCATGCGGATCGAGAAAGATCATCGCTGATTTCGATGAAGACATGACTGCGGTCACCATGACAGCGAGGGCTGCGATGACCCCGAATATGGTAGAAAAATTCATGGTTCTTCCTGTCTTTCACACGAGGGGCAGTGTTTTTGGCCTGTCTCAATTTTATACCTGTATTTCAACCGAGGAAATCATCTGCTGGAACGCCATCTGCGATTCCGGCCCTAGGTCAACCTGACTGAAAGGCGGGTTGACCCTGATAGCCGTATCTTTGGCGAGTCTTGGAAAAAAAATTCAAGTCACAGATTGAGACGTACGATAATGAGAAAGGATGAAAACATTAAAGCAGAATCTTTCAGCTGTGTTTCTCACGAATATCGGTATCGGCGCTCTCCTTTGTGGTTGTGCCGCGAACACCTTTACCGTGACAAGCGACCCCCCGCAGGCCGATGTTTATGTTCAAGCGCCGGGTTTGTCGACGAGCCAAGTGCCCTTGGCCGCTGGACAACCTGTTGACCCCAACGCTGCTGCGACACCGAGTGAGCGCAAAGCTATTGGCAAAACGCCCTTTACAATACCCATGTCTGAGTTTAAGGCAGTCGTCGGCGACGGTGTGAGCCCAGGCCAGTACTTTCCGCTAATAGTGGAGCGGCCGGGATTCTTGCCTGAGACTCTTTTAATTCCCGGTACCCGCTTTGGAACCTATGTGACGGCGATCAATGTGAAACTGCGCCCGGAACCAGCAAACATTTCAAAAGATGAACCGAAGGGCAAGCGTGACGAAAAAACTGCGCGCGCGATCATCGACCATCTTTTCTTGGCACAGAAATTTGCGATCACTCAGCAGTTTGAGCGCGCTCATATCGAACTTGATAAAATCATCAATGAGTTTCCGACTTTTCCCCGGGCGCTTTCGATGCGGGCGTCGATATACTTTGC
>SXRI01000384.1 GCA_005793615.1 Bdellovibrionales bacterium | reverse complement strand
GGTGATTTTGTAAGCGTGGTCGACATAGAGATTAATGAGCTTGGGATTGGAGTCGGATGTATAGGTCGCGGCTTCGGTCATGCCGTGGCGACGCATCCAATCCTCACCCTGCGATAATAACCGGGTGGCAACCGCCTGCCTTCTGAATTCAGGGGCGACAAATGTGGTTGCAAATAGGCCAATAGAATTTCCCAGGTCATCTTTGTCGATGCGTACGATGGTGTGACCAAGGATCTGCTCTTCGTCGTTTGTTGCCACAAAAACTTGCGCGGTGCTCAGTTTGGGGTCGAGGTGGAACAGGACTCTCTGCCTGAGCCAATCCATCGTGTACATCGAGCCGCCCTCGATTTCGCCCAGAACTTCGACAAGGGTCTCGCGCATTCTTTTTGCAATCAGCTCAATTTCATTTGTTGAATCATGATTGAGGGAACGAATATTGACTGTACTGCCAAGGTCAGAATTCAGGATCGCATACAGCTTGCCGTCAAAAATCTTACCGTCTTTTTTGTAATGGCTCCGCAGTGTGCCTTCGCATTGAAAGCCTGCTTTTTCCAAAACTCGGGCAGAGCCAGTGTTGAAATGAAAGACATTGGCTGTGATGCGCGTAAGAGCAAACTCCTTGAAGGCAAACTCAACCGCCTTCCTCACCGCGGCAGTCATGATTCCGTTGTTCCAACAGGGCTTAGCGAGCCAATAGCCAAGCTCAGCCATGTGGTCTTTGCCGATCGTGAGGCCTAAGAACCCGATTCCACCAACGAGAAAATCGTCGCTTGATCTACGTATCGCCCAATTGACCGAACGCCCACCTTGTTTGGCAGTCGCTTCAATATTGTGGTTGATCCACCAATCGGCATCGGCTTCGGTATAGGGAAACGGAATTGCAAGAGTTTGATCGTAGATTTGTTTTTCTTTGAGGTGCTCAAGGAAGGCAGGTTTGTCGGCGGCGGTGATGTCAGAGATGTAGTAGGAGTCATTGATAAGTAATTTCATCACTTACGCCTTTGTTTTTCGCCTGCGAGCAAGATTAAGGCAACCAGGAACTATTGTCTAAAGAAAAATGCCCTGTAAGGTGCGCTGTCCGTGCCTGTGATTGCCTTCATGTCTGAATTGATGTTTTCCATGTTCCAAGGTAAAGGAGTGCTGTGCGCGTCCTACTAAGTTCTAAAAAGGAGTCTGTTGATGAGTCGCCCGAGCTTTGAATCCATTTACATCAACTTGGCAGTTGAACTCTCGAAGCGATCGACCTGCTCAAGGTTACAGGTCGGGTGTGTGGTGACATCAGCTGATTATACTCAAGTTTTAGGCGTCGGTTACAACGGTGGAGCAAGAGGGCAAAAAAACTGCTGCGATACCTCTGAGCCGGGAAACTGCGGGTGTTTGCATAGTGAGGATAATTGTTTGATCAAGGTCTCTTCCGGTCCTGAGGTGCCCAAAATTATGTTTGTCACCCATATGCCTTGTTCCTATTGCGCGAAACGAATCGTGAACAAAGGTGGCTTCCAAAGGGTCTATTACAAGGATGGCTACCGAAGTGAAGCCGGTAAAGAGATTCTGAGCGCCGACGGAATTGAAGTCATTCAGTTTTAGGCTACGCAAGCTTTACGAGGTGAATTGATGACCGAGTGTAACTCATTAACGATTTATTTAGCGGCCGGAGGTGTTTCGTGGGGTATATTGTTGATTCCTTCGAGCGGCATCGGCAAATCCGCTTAAAGGGGGCTCGCCCCAGAAACATCGCATCACAAGTTCAGTTCGGCGGCCTTATCTTGAGCGACGTTCGTAACTCAAAACGGCAATTGAGATAATCGCCCTCTGCATGATTCAGAGTTAAAAATCGAGCGTGCTTAGGGTTTGGATCAAGCTTTCGTTGGCAGCAGCCGAACTTGGCAGAGCCTTCGATGACTTCCAATACTTTTGAATTTCACCAAGGCAGGCTTGGTAAACTTTCTGAACAACGAGTGTTTTTTGTTTGGTATCCATGGGGAATTTGAGCAAGTGCTCGCCAATGTAGGCGCGTGTGGGAGCAAAAAAATAATGAACCTCGGATTGATCCCAGGCTGAAAGGGCGTACTTGCCGGTAAACGCGTAATAGCTTGTCTTGGCGCTCTCGGCATCGGGCATTGCCGGAGCCAGCATCGCTTGAGCCATTGCCATAACGTCATTTGCATAGAGCACGGCAATGAGGTCGGCAAAGAGCTCGCTATAGGGCACTTGAATATCTCGAGCTCTCGCAAAATCAGATTTCCACTTTGGCGCCAGCTCCTTGGTGGTATCGAAGTTGGGGTCCTGTTTTCGCGTCTGGATCTCGCCACTGGCCTTCATATAATCGCGGAATCCCTGTATTGCCTCGAAGTCATTGGCTAGCCAAGTGGAGAAAAAAGAATGCCCGATTTCGTGGGCCCAGATTTTTTCATTTTGGCTCTGGGGCCGTATCCCGCCCCATGCCTGTTGCTGCTGATTGAGAACAATAAGGCGGCCATACGTCCCAAAGCTGTTATAGGACTTGGATTGAACGAATAGAGTTAGCGGCGGCTCTTTTCCCGCGAAATCCTTAATTTGGTTCAGCACACGCTGAATCGCCTCAGCCGTGTCGCAGGAGACACCGCTCTCGAGAAAAACTTGCGCGAAATCATGTGAAACGACGCTGGCGCAGGTCGATTTTTTGAATTCGGCGAATGCGAATGTGCCCAAAAACATAACGAATAAAATTAAGATGCTGCGCATATGGCAAATCTACAGCAGCACAAACCCAACGTCCAGGGGGCTCGTAACTTGCAGAGCCTTCACTGGCGGAGACCCTCTCAAATGAGGTGGTTGACGTGAAGTGTGACTATTGAAGATTTGAGGAAACGATAGATGAGCCAGCGCATTTTTCCGATGCTGAGTGAGTGCCGCCTTTTGCCCCTTCTGTTGATTTTTCTGACTGGGACGTCTGCTTTGGCAAAAGGTAGTGAAGGCCATGCGCCAACCTCGTGGCCCGCCATGAGTTATCAGATCCAAACCGGTGACCGGTCGTTTTCGGCTCTGACTGAACGCAAAGATTTTACCGTTTCAGTGGTTGAAGTGCCAGCAGCGGCCGAGGATGAGTTTGTGCGCGAACTCTCCCGTAAAGCGACTGAGCCGGGCGCTAAGACTGACTCAATTCTGGTGGCCTATCGGGGCGATGAAACTTTTGCTCACGAACTCGAATCCAATGCGCGTTCATCCGCACAAGGCAAGTTGGTGCCGTATCGCGTGGCGCACGATCAAACTGCGTTGCTTCACGAAAAAAATATGACGCTTGCGACAGCAAAGCGCTCGATTGCTGGAAAATACAGTCTGCAAGACGTGCAACGTGCGGGAATCTGGGTGGCGGTTGCCGCGACGGGCGTTGGTTCCTCACTCCTTTATATCTCCTATGGAGTTGAACCTGCGACGGCGGGTGCAATGGTACTAGCCTTCTTGACCACACTCAATGTTGTCCATCAGCCGGTGATGTTGAATTATTACGATGCTGGTAAGCGCATGGGTGAAAAAGCGATGTCACGGGTCGCGCCTCAGAGTCCGGTCGCGCAAAACGTAGGTGGTACGATTGGTTCGCTCAATGCCGGGTTCATTTACCACTTCATCACCAGTGGCATTCTCAAACTTGCTCTCAATTCGGGCAATGTGGCGGCCGTGGTCGGCAGTGCTGAACTCATTGCTGATTTGACCGCGACCGCCGGTTTTAGCGTTTGGTCACATTCGACCTGGGATATAGCCTTCAACAAAATGCGAGCTCGCGCCCCTGGCGATGAAACTGAACGTATCATCAAAATGTTTAACTATGCCAATCGGATTTTTTTCATGGCACTTGCCCCGGTGGTTTTCTCGCCAGCCACTCACGTGCTTGGAATCTCGATCCTTGCCGTCTACGGAGTTATTGGCGCTGTCGCGATCGTCAAAGACGAGGCATTTTTTCGGGCGGCAGAAAGAGTCGTCGAAAAAATGGAGAAGAGCGTTCTTATCAGCCGGGCGTTGGCCGCTATTGGCAGTACCTCGCGTCGAACGAAAAGTCTTGCCGAACCATTACGCAGACAATTTAGTGGCGCCGGTCGGAATAGAAGTTGCTCCGCGGTCTTGATGAAGGCCATTTAGACCTGTTTTATTTAAATAGCCAGACTGGTGACAGCCCTTTGAGTGAAGAGAGTACGGCAGGCCGGGCGGGGCGGGAAGGGACGCTTCATCCAATCGAGCATAACAGCGGTGCCGTGCTTCGCCGTGCGGTGGATCAGCTCGATCAGCTTCGGAATCGATTCGAGCGCCATCCGAAAATCGCGTACGATGCTGCCCGGAAGCGTCGTACTGACACGGACGAAGCCGAGGAGTAAGGGTGAAACCGTGATTCTTAACAAGCGGGAATGGTCGAGGCGAGTGGTGTAAGTGAGAAGATCGCCGAGTGGCGACGGCGGCCAAGTCAATCCCGTGCTGAAGCCGAAGGCGACGAAGTTCTCCGCCTTCATCTGGAAACCGGGAACCATCGGTGGATAAAACGACGTTCCGTTTTCGCTGAGCTGGCCCGCGCGCATATTGGCGGCATAGGGTCCGGCCTTCATAACCGCGCCAGCAAGGCCCACCCACTTACTGATCGAGCTCTGATAGGTCTCGACGTCGCGGAAGATTTGAATGACAAGTGCTTTGTTGTCGACGTTGTAGCCGATGCTGATTCCCAGGTCGAGAATGCCACCGCCGCCCTTGCCATAGCTTCCGCCCAGCGCCTCGACACCGCCAGCGAGCATGATGCCGAACTCGTTGGCGCGTGCGATCACCGGAGCTGAATCGAATATCTGCCGGTCGATGCTGGCCAGCATCCCGCGGATGATGTCCTCGGCGCGCTCGCGCAGTGGCGTTTGCCGGGCCGGGGTGCGTTTGATCAAATAGGTGATTTTGTCTTTCGTGACCGCCCCAAAGCCGATGCCGTATTTCG
>SXRI01000383.1 GCA_005793615.1 Bdellovibrionales bacterium | reverse complement strand
TGGCGAGATCGAACACGGTGGCGACCGCCACATCACTCGACTTATCACCACGAATGATCTCAACCAGTGGCATCTTGTGAACCGGATTGAAAAAATGCATACCAACGAAGTTCTCGGGCTTTGTAGTCCCCTTCGACATTTCATTCACTGATAGCGATGAAGTATTGGTCGCGATGATGCAATCGGCTTTACAATGCCCCACTGTCTCACCGATCACTTTTTTCTTGATATTCATATCTTCGACAATCGCCTCAATCACCACGTCGAGCTGACCGAAACCGGCAAAATCAAGACCCCCGGTAACCAGATTCATTTTGCGCTGAAAATCATAGCCGGAAAGCTTGCGCCGCTTCACCAATTTATTCCATAAATCCCGCGCATGCGAAAAACCAATCGCCAGGGCCTGGTTATTGATATCCTTTAGTCGCACTTCAACACCACGATCGGCAGCGACGTAAGCAATACCACCGCCCATCGTGCCCGCACCAAGAACGCCAATACGCTTCACATCAAGAGGCTTCACGCCGCTGGCGACACCGGTCTTCTTCTTTACCGACTCCATCAAGAAGAACACATTGATGAGGTTTTTAGAAATATCGGTAATACCCACGTCACAGAAACCGTTCATTTCGATTTCAAGCGCCCGCGCGCGATCTGACATGCCATAGGTTTTTTTGATAACATCGAGCGCCTTCAACGGTGCGGGATAATGGCCATTAGTGGCCTTCACGGTCATTTTCTCAGCCTGACTCATCACCAACATTCGCCCTGGCATCGACTCCATGAGTTTGCCGGCAATACCCTTTGCTCTGAATGTCTTCTGACGTTTCTTGAGCTTACCGTCTTTAGCCAAGTTCTCGACGAACTTAATTGCCTGCTCTTCAAGAATCGAAGGCGCCACCACTAAATCCACGAGTCCCATTTTGCCGGCCTTAACCCCATCGACGCTCTTACCCTGCAGAATGATATCGAGTGCGCCCTGCAAACCCACCACACGCGGTAAACGCACACACCCACCAAAGCCAGGGATAATTCCCAACTTCACTTCTGGCAGTCCAATACGTGTTCCCGGATCATCAGTGGCGATTCGATAATCGCATGCAAGCGACAACTCGCACCCGCCGCCAAGGCAGGCTCCATGGATCGCCACAATCACCGGGATTTTTAGATCTTCGATCGAATTGAAAATCGCATGCGCCCCCTCGAGAGCGGGCATGAAGGCCTCGCGAGTCTTGATCCCCTTGATCTCTTCGATATCTGCGCCGGCAATGAAAATGCCAGGCTTTCGCGAAATCATGATCGCCGCCAGGTATTGACTCTTCGCCAACTCCTCCAACACTTCTTTAAATCGCGCCATCACCGGGCTGGAGAGCTTGTTGACCTTCTCACCAATCAAATCCCATTCCACCAAGGCTATTTCGCCACCCGAACTCAGTTTGCGGGGTACGATTCTGATACTTTCTTGAATGCTCATGGACTACGCCTCTCTTTCCAGAATCATGGAGCCGCCCTGGCCTCCACCGATACAAAGTGTTGCCAGACCGAACTGGACGTTCCGGCGTTGCATTTCCTTCATCAAAGTAACGACCAAACGAGTGCCGGTCGCGCCCACAGGGTGACCGAGCGCGATCGCGCCGCCATTGACATGGAGAAGCGCGGGATCGATTTCACCCACTGCATTGGGCAAATTGAGTTTCTCTTGCGCGAACCGATCGCTGGCAAACGCCTTCATGCACGAGAGCACTTGCGCCGCAAAAGCCTCATTCAACTCAAACAAACCGATATCCTTCAAACTCAAACCTGCGCGTTTAAGCGCCACAGGTGTAGAATAAACAGGTCCCAACCCCATACGCTCTGGCTCGAGCCCCGCAAAGCCGTAACTCCGGATCGTCACGATCGGCTTGTAACCAAGCTCCTCGGCCTTGGCACGACTCATGATCAGAACCATCGCCGCACCATCGGTGATCGGGCACGCGTTACCGGCGGTCACCGTTCCGGTGCGCTTATCAAAGAATGGTTTAAGTTTACCCAAAGCTTCGAGCGATTGATTTTCACGAGGACCGATATCCTCAGTGACGACTTCGCTGTACTTCGGCGGCAGGAACACCGGCGTAATCTCCTGCGCCAAAATTCCGTTCTTCATCGCCGCTGATGCCTTTTGATGGGACTTCAGCGCAAATTCATCCTGTTCATGACGGGTTAAATGAAACTCTTTGGCCAAAATCTCGGCGGTCTCACCCATATTTTTGCCGACAAAGGGATCAGTCAGACCTTCGACGATGGCAATAACCGGCTTATGAGGCGCCTTCTGCATGGGACCGGTGGTTACAAGTTCCACCACCTGTTGCAAATCGGCTTTTAACAAAGCGCCCAAAGCCCCAAGACGCGCTCCCGTGCTCCGTGCAGAACCTAGTTGCGAGAAAATCTTCACGAACTCCTTGGGAAACATCAGCGGCATTTGCGACATGCTCTCAGTACCGCCTGCCACCACGACATCCATCGTACCTGATTTAATCTTTTCAAAACCGTTACTGATACTCTCCATGGCCGAGGCACAGTTGCGGTGAACGGTGTAGGCAGAAGTTTTGTGCGGAATACCCGCATTCAACGCCACCACCCGCGAGATATTGACGGCGTCAGCGGGACTTCCCGTGTTGCCGATGATCACTTCGTCCACAATCGCTGGATCGATGTTCGTACGCGCAAGAAGTTCTTTGAGCGCCGTCCGCCCGAGCTCGGCCGGATGTACCGTTTTCAGCTTTGTGTCTGCCTTCGCGAACGGCGTACGCACGCCTTCCACGATCACTACGTCGCGAGGACTTTTTGCCATGATGAACTCCCTCTGTATAAACATCGAAGTAAAACGAATATCTACGAACGCCTTGTTTTAAACCGTTGGAAATGTTTCGTAAATCAAAGAATGAGGAGATCGCAAATGTGCATTGCAGCACGAACGTTCGCTCGCTCGAATTCTGCCCAATGTTTAAGCTGAACCAGAGATTTGTTCCTAAATCTTCATCCGTCATGATTTCTGTCATAGACCACGGTTTAAGTTTTTGGCCCTGCGCGCATTTGCAAGAAGAACGGGCAATCCCCTCCGTAAACACCCCCTTTGTTGACAGTGTCGCCCTGGAACTCCTAGCCTTATCTGGTTATTACAGCGTGTGTTCCAAAAGCCCTCGGCAAGGCACTCGTTGCTCAATGAAAGAAGGCAAAAAAAATGGCATCGGTATCCGACAAAGACGCACTCGACTACCATAGCTCATTTCCACCCGGCAAAGTTGAAGTCATCTCTAGTAAACCTTGTAATACCGATAAAGCCTTGTCGCTGGCACCGGACGACCCCTTCATCCTCGACAGCAAGGGCTGGTTGCTGTTTCGTCAGGGCAACCTGGGAGCCGCACTGGAGACCCTGCAGAAGGCCTATG
>SXRI01000024.1 GCA_005793615.1 Bdellovibrionales bacterium | reverse complement strand
GAAAGCGTTTGAGACTCGTACGTTGATCGAGCCCGAAACCAACATCAAGCTTGGAAGCCGCTACTTGCAGCGTTTGGTTGAAAAGTTCTCTGGCAAAGTGCCGTTGGTGGCCGGCGCCTATAATGCCGGTCCCCATCGGGTCTATGCCTGGGTTCGCAACTTCGGCAGTCTCGATATGGATGAATTTATCGAGCACATTCCATACAACGAAACTCGTAACTACGTTAAACGGGTATCGCGCAACTTCCAAATCTATCGTTTGCTCTACGGCACAGGTGGCAGCCCGGCCCCATCGATGGCTCTTGCGGGCATGGGTAGCGGGGACAATTCGACCTCTCGGATGCATGCCTTGCGCTGGATAATCCAACCTGTTGGAGTTCAGCTTTCCGAGCCCCATTCCATGCGCGAAGTGTGGTGACAAAGCGGCAATGTTTTCCCGATGACGCGCGGGCTCATAAAACTGAGCTGTGCTTTCCTTTGACAGTGTCGTGGCCACTTGCGAAAAAAGTGGACCACCTCGGGAGGGGAAGCGCATATGCCCATTTCACTGTCCATTCCACTGACCATTTCCTTGGCAAAAAGTTTAAACCGCCAACTCGCGGCTCTAGTAATTTTGTTTGCTTTAGTAGGTACGGCCTGTACTCGCGGTAACGGTGACATCGAGGTTGAGCTTCCTGGCGGGAAAAAAACCAAGTTGGCCTTGAAGGAAACTTTGCGCGTACCAGCGACCAGTGAGCCGCCTTCGCTCGACTGGATTAAGTCTTCTGACACGGCCTCGGCGGAGATCACCTCGAATCTCATGGAGGGGTTGACGCAATACGACCTCACTGACAAAGAGCTCGGTCTGAAACCGGCACTCGCGCTCAAATGGGAGGCTACGGATTCTGGCCGAAAGTGGAAGTTCACTTTGCGTGAAGGCGTTTTGTGGAGTGACGGCGTGCCCTTTACGGCGCAGCACGTGGCGGATGCGTTTAAGCATCTTCTGACTCGCGAGACCGCCGCTTCCTATGCCTATTCACTTTTTGGTCTTAAGAATGCTCAAGCCTACAACCAAGGAAAGGTTCCTTGGGAGGAAGTCGGCGTTAAGATCACCGCTCCCAGCGAAATCACCTTTGAACTTGATAAGCCGATGAGTTTTTTTCCGTATCTTCTTAGCCACCACGCGACTTTTCCGGTGCGTCTTGATGTGATCAAAAAGGCTGGCGATCGCTGGACCGAACCTGAAAACATCGTGACCCTCGGGCCGTATGTGCTCAAAGCGTGGCAGCACGACAAGATCGTCTTTCTGGAGCGCAATGAGAAGTACTACGACGCAAAGCCGGCGATCAAAAACATCGTTTTTTACATGATTCAAGAGATTGGCACGCAAATTAATCTCTTCGATTCAGGTAAGCTTGATGCCGTTCATACTTTGCCGTCGGTCGAGTTGCGCAAGCTCCGCACTCGTAAAGAGCATCGCGAAGTCATGCGTCTCGGAACCGCCTATTACGGCTTCAACGTCACCAAACCGCCACTGGATAATGTTCTGGTTCGGCGAGCGATCTCAATGGCGATCGATCGGCAGCAGGTGGTACAAATGCTGGCCGGTGGTCAGGTGCCGCTGACGAGCTGGGTTCCGACCGGAATGTTCGGCTATGAGGCAGAACGTGGACTCTCCTTCAATCCCGATAAAGCGCGTGAGCTCTTAAAGCAGGCGGGCTTTGCCGACCCGAGCAAAGTACCGAAAATCGAGATCAGATTTAACACCAATGAAGACCATGCACGGATCGCCGAGAATATTCAGGCGCAACTTAAGAAAAACCTCGGTATCGAGATCGAACTTAAGAACGAAGAGTGGAAGGTCTTTCTCAATACTCTGAAGATTGATCCGCCGCAGATGTTCCGTTTCGGCTGGCAGGGTGATTTTCCCGATCCTGATAATTTTCTTAATTTGATGGTGAGCCATTCGGACAATAACCACACCAAATGGAAAAACCCCCGTTTCGACGAACTCATTGCCAAGGGCGCCGGAACTCTTGACCGTGAAGAACGAAAGAAGATTTATTCTGAAGCGCAGAAAATTCTGGTCGAAGAAGACGTGCCGGTCGTACCGCTCTACATCGGCGTGAGCCATCTCTTGGTATCCGAGCGCACCGAGAACTATCCGGTAAATGCGATGTCTATTTTTTCCTTTAAAGCGACGAGGCTGAAACAGTGATCGGCATGGTGCTTGGCTGGGGTCTGGTTGCCCTTGGGTTGATCGGTATCATTCTTGATCTCGGCGGTGAGTTTCTCTTAGGAGGAATCCCGCCTGAGTTTTGGTGGGTTTTCGCCCTTTGGGGGCTTTCTGCGGCCGGTTTCGCTGTGGTTCGCGGACAGATGTTTGTGTTCGTGATGAAACGACTTCTGGAAGCGGGCTTTGTTATTTTTGTGATAGCGACTCTGACCTTTTTGCTTTTGCGTTTCTTACCTGGCGGCCCGTTTGATGCTGAAAAGGCTCTGCCTCCAGACATCAAAGCGAATATTGAGGCGAAGTATGGACTCAATAAACCTATCGCTGAACAGTACCTCAGCTATCTGGGCTCACTTGCGCGCGGCGATTTAGGTGAGTCTTATAAATACATCGGTCGCCCGGTGGCGAATATTATCAGTGAAACCTTGCCGATCTCTTTTCAGCTGGGCATTTACTCTTTGCTCTTGGCGTTTTTCATCGGCATTCCTCTGGGTGTTTTCGCGGCTTCCAAGCATAACTCGCTTCTCGATAATGGTTTGATGATTTTTGCCATCAGTGGAGTGGCGTTACCGAGCTTTATCGTTGGCCCGCTCTTGGTGATGGTGTTTAGCTTTGGTGTTCCGTTCTCGGCCATGCAAGGTCTTCTGCCGCCGGCCCTGTGGGAATCACCGATCTACTACATTTTGCCGGTGTTGACGCTCGGTCTGCGACCGGCAGCGATCATCGCCCGCATGACTCGTTCGAGCATGCTCGATGTGATTCAAGCCGATTTCGTGCGTACGGCGAAGGCGAAAGGCGTGGCCGAGCAAGTGGTATTGTATAAACATGTTCTTAAGAACTCGCTCATCCCGGTGCTGACGATTTCGGGACCATTGGTGGCCGGGGTTTTGTCAGGATCGTTCATTATCGAAATCGTTTTCGGTATTCCTGGTATGGGTAAGCACTTGGTGCAGAGTGTGTCTAATCGCGATTATCCCTTGATCCTCGGTATGACCCTGGTGTTTTCGGCTATGCTGGTGATCGCGAACTTAATTGTCGATCTGCTCTATACGGTTGTTGATCCACGCATTAAATTAGGTTGAAGGTAAATATCAATGTCCAATGTCGTCGCAACAGCTATTCCGCAAGATCCTTCAGTCGTTCCAAGTTCGGTAAGCCAAGGTAAAAGCCTGTGGTCGGATGCCTGGAAGCGTCTCAAGAAAAACCGCGCGGCGTTTGTTTCACTTTACTTCATCGTATTTGTTTGTTTAGTGGCGGTGCTTGCCCCTTGGATTGCTCCTTATTCCTTTGAGACGCAAAATATCGATCGGGCTTTGATGTCTCCCGATGGCGTCAATTGGCTCGGAACCGACAGTCTCGGGCGAGACATGTTTTCACGGATCATTTATGGCGCGCGAATGTCGATGTCGGTAGGTGTGTTT
Organism: Bdellovibrionales bacterium; assembly: GCA_005793615.1. GTDB lineage: Bacteria > Bdellovibrionota > Bdellovibrionia > Bdellovibrionales > JAMPXM01 > SXRI01. The sequence goes on along the minus strand of SXRI01000024.1, from coordinate 1,796 downwards.
ACGGCCATTTTTTCGCTTTTGTTCGGTGGTGCCTACGGCGCGCTCGCCGGCTGGCTCGGTGGTTGGGTGGACTCCAGTCTGATGCGAATCATCGATATTCTTTACGCCATTCCTTCGCTCGTGCTGTTGATTTTGGTCGGTGTGATTTTTAACTCGCTCAATCTTTTTGAGAATCCCGAGCTCAAGGCGTTGACCGGCATATTCATGGCTCTTTCCGTTGTCGGTTGGGTTTCGCTCGCTCGCTTGGTTCGCGGCCAAGTTTTGCAGGTTCGTGAAATGCTCTATGTCGAGGGGGCGCGGGCACTCGGCGCCAGCGGCTGGCGCATTGTTGGTCGGCATATTTTCCCGAACATTCTCGGCCCCATTATCGTGATGTTGACCTTTCAAATTCCCTCGAACATTTTATTCGAGAGTTTCTTGAGTTTCATCGGTCTCGGTCTTCAGCCCCCGTATAGTTCCTGGGGTGTACTTGCCAACGATGGTTGGCGCGCGAAGAGTTATCCGCATCTCATTCTTTTTCCGGGTATGGCGCTCTTCTTCACGATGTTGGCCTTCAACCTTCTCGGTGACGGCCTCCGCGATGCCTTCGATCCAAAGATGAAGAACCGCTAATCTGGCAGGAATCGTCTACATCGGCGCCCACGGCAGGGGATACGCCAGTCGGCTCACTTTTTAAGAGGCGCGAGAAATTCCGCCAGCGTCTTCGGATCGTTGGCGCAGTGACCGACTGGAAGCGGTACCCACGTGACCTTCACGCCACGCGCCCGTGCGATTTTCACCAGCTTCGCGGCACCTTCAAAAAAACCGAACTCGTCGCGAAGACCGGCGGAAACATAAAGCGGTGGGGAGTGCCTATTTAGGCGTTTCGCCAAAACCAGGGGGTTGTGCATGGCCCAAATCTCTTGCGAAGGAAATGCCTGGAAGGTCCAAAATTTAAAACCGAAAATCAGCTTCCAATCCACAAAACCAAGATTGCGGGCGACGAAGGCATCGGATTCTTCGCTCGAAGCGAAAGGGCCTATAGTCGGAATCGCTGGACAAACCAGTGCCACGCGATCGAAGTACTGGCCGCTCTTCAAATAGAGTTGGCTTGCGTTGAATCCGCCCATCGATTCGCCCTTGAGGAGTCTGCGACCCCGAACGCCGCCGATCTTCGCTTCCATCGTCCGCATGATGACATTCACAAAACTCGGATAATATGCCGGCCGGAAAAATCCAGCGAGATCGCTGAATAACCAAGCGCGACCGAAAGACACTGAAATCACTGTTGGCGGCGCCACTTGCCTTTTCTGCCATTCTTTCTGAATGGCGATATTTTCGCTGTTGCTTTGCCAATCACTCGGAGTGCGACCGACACCGTGAAGGTAATAAAGGACATCGGGATTGCGGCCGCGTTCGTCGTAGTCGATACACCAGTCGTACTCGAGCATTTCGACCGAGTCGGTTCCGCACACATGGCGCATCGCCTGTGCCGGGAGCCCTAGGAAAAGGAACATCATCGTGCTGGCGAAAAGACAGCAGACGGTTTTCAAAGTGGGCTCATAGCTAAGAGAGCCAAAGGGCAGCTTCATGGACTTAATCCTCCTGGTTAAAGCTATGGGGGGCGCATTGCCAGAGCTGTGCCATCGCCCGCGTGCGCCTTGATCTTTCTTTCACGATGAACGGTAGGAAATGATTGCATGGTCACCTGGCTCCAGTGTCGAATTGTCCAGGACCTTCGATTTAAAAATGCCGCAATGGCGATCATTTGGAGGGTGGACTTGGTCACGGCTTCCAAATTGAAGAACCATTAGTAG
>SXRI01000382.1 GCA_005793615.1 Bdellovibrionales bacterium | reverse complement strand
GCTGGGAAGCGGGTGTCATCTGAAAGTCCAGGCAGTTTCTCGAAGAACTGGTCTGGGGTGGGGGTCGGAGTGCAGGTAAGATGGATACCAGCTATTATGAAATTTGCAAAACGCCCCGGTGACAATCTCATATTGGTCGTCGATGACGACAAGGACAACGTTACCTTAGTTGCCCGTACCCTCGAACATGAGGGTTTTCGTGTTGAAACGGCCAATAGCGGCGAAGAGGCCTTGGAGCGCCTCAAGAGGGTTTCTCCTGATTTGGTCCTTCTTGATATCAATATGCCCGGAATGGGCGGTATGGAAACTCTGAAGCACCTGCGCACTCGGGATTCTTATATCTGGGTTATTTTCGTCAGTGCGCGAAACGCCACCGGCGACATTATCGCCGGTCTCGATGCCGGAGCTGACGATTATCTCTGCAAGCCCTTTGAGCCTTTAGAGCTGCTGGCGCGGGTTCGTGCTCAGCTTCGCATCAAAGATGTTACCGATCGCCTAGCGGCTGCCAATGCTCGCCTTCAGGCGATGGTTGATATCGATGACCTGACCGGACTTTACAATATGCGTTCGATCTATCAAAAACTCGAAAGCGAGATCGGCCGGGCCAAGCGAAACAAGAGCGCTGTCGGTGTCGTGATGATGGACATGGATTGCTTCAAACAAGTGAACGACACCCATGACCATCTATTTGGTAGTTTTGTTCTTGCTGAGGTAGGCAAGATCATTCAGAACAATATTCGTGGCGTTGATTTTGCCGCTCGCTATGGCGGCGATGAGTTCCTAATCGCCCTTTCTGAAAGCACCGTTGAGGGGGCCACCCTTTTTGCGGAACGACTGCGTAAAGTTATTGCGGCATCGACTTTCACAAAAGACGGAAATTCAATGCAGCTCACGGGTAGCTTTGGCGTTGCCGTCGCCGAGTCTCATATTCCTAACGTCGATGCTAAGGATTTGGTTCGTTACGCCGACCACGCTCTCTACGAGGCCAAGCGTGCCGGCAAGAATTGCGTTAAAACTTTCGACATGTCGAACATCGAATTGCGCAAGAACGGTTCTTCAAGGTAGATTCCCGTTCATGTCAAATGATTCCACCGAACCAACGGCGCATGACGAGCGTCTTGTCCGGCGTGCCGCCGGGCTGTCGTTAGCGATTAGCGTTGTTCTTCTTGCTCTTAAATTTTGGGCCTACCGGTTGACGAATTCGCAAGCCGTGTTTTCCGATGCAATGGAGACAATAGTAAATGTTGTCGCTGGCGGATTGGCGCTCGTAGTGGTTGGCATCGCTCACAAGCCAGCGGATGAAGATCATCCATACGGACATGGCAAGGTCGAGTTCTTCTCGGCGGCTTTCGAGGGCGGACTTATTGCGTTTGCATCGGTCATGATTTGCTTTGAGGCGGCGGATGCATTTTTTCGGGCGGGAAAAGTTGAACAGGTAGGCTTGGGGCTCGGCATTACCATAGCGGCAGGGGTCATCAATGCCGGCTTGGGGTTTTTTCTCCTTCGCTCGGGGCGCCGTCACCTTTCCGAAACTCTCGAGGCCAGCGGTCAACATGTGTTATCGGATTTTTGGACCTCGCTCGGTGTGGTGATAGGACTGGTGTTGGTTCATTTCACAGGCCTAACCTGGATTGATCCGCTTTTGGCATTGATCGTCGGCCTTTATCTGGGTTGGACGGGAATTAAGCTCGTGCGTCGTTCGATCGGCGGATTGCTGGATGCTGAAGACCGTGGGATCTTGCGAAATCTGGCAAGAATTGTTGAGCAGGTTCGACCTGGAGAGATCATTCAGCTTCATCATGTTCGCGTGATGCGCAATGGCCGTTTTCATCATATTGACGCCCACGCCGTGGTTCCCGAGTTCTGGGACGTTGCTGAGGCCCATGAGCAGACGCAAGCCTTTGAGAGTCTTTTGATCCGTGCCTACAGTCACCCGGGAGAATTGCATCTGCATGTTGATCCCTGTCGGCGGGCCTATTGCCGTGTTTGCGAAGTGCAAAGTTGCCCAATACGCAGGCAAGCCTTTGAGAAACGTATGGTGGTTTCTCTTGAAGAGTTGATCAATCCAGAGGAGCCGTCACAGTTCACTTAAGTCGGCTGAAGCGGCGCATTCGGAAGAGAATGTGTCATTATTCACTTACCAAACCACGGTTTTTTCGGTTAAAGATTTCCCAACAAATTTTGCCTCAGGTTTTTAGGACAAGGAGTCGAATAATGTTTCGCTTTTCTTTCGTTGTAATTGCTATCGCTGCAGCTTTGACCCTTAACGGTTGCTCGCAGTGTTCTTCCTCTAACCAAGCACCGGCACCCGCTGCACCAGCTGAAGTTCTGGCCGCACCGGCTGAGGCTCCAGCAGCAGCTCCCGCAGCACCTGCAGAGGCAGCGGCACCTGTTGAGGGCGCGGCAGCACCTGCTGAAGGCGCGGCAGCACCCGCGGCTACTCCGGTACCGGCGTCGGGCGGCGCCCACTAAGTTCTCTGTTTAGAGTTCTAAGAGATCCTGAGTTTACTCTCAGGATCTCTTCATTATGTTAGAGCGGGAAGGCCCTCGCGAAACATGAAATAGGCCGCGCCGATGAGACAAAGTGCCGCCCAGAGATAATCGAGTTTGAGTGGCTGTCCCATGAAAAAATATAGAAATCCGGCAAAAACCACCATCGTGATGACTTCCTGGGTGATCTTCAGTTGCGCAAGTGTGAAGTGATTGGCGCCGATGCGGTTGGCTGGCACCTGCAAGCAGTATTCGAAAAAAGCGATTCCCCAACTTATTAAGACGACGATCCAGAGTTGATGTCCGCGTAAATCACGCAAATGTCCGTACCATGCCATTGTCATGAAAATGTTCGAGAAGAAAAGCAGTGCGATGGTCCAAAACATGCTACATCCCCCCCGCCGCACACTCGCCGCGCGCATCACCGGCGCCGCTCAGTATATTCGTCGAACTACGATGAACGCCGTACACCCGAGCGGTGAATCCGGTTTCAACCTTATGGCCGCGTTTCTCCAGCCCTTCGAGAATTTCAGGAGAGAAGCGCTGCGGGTCGACAAAAACCGTATCAGGTAAAAACTGATGATGAACTCGTGGAGTTTGAATCGCGCGATCGATGTCGAAGTTCTGGGCGAGCACGCGATACAGGACTTGCAGAACCCCGGTGGTGATTCGGGGACCGCCGGGCGCACCGACGGCAAGGACCGTACGGCCATTTTTTTCCACGATCGTCGGACTCATCGAAGAAAGTGGTCTTGCTCCTGGGCGCATAAGGTTGGCAGACCCTTGTATCAAACCAAACATATTAGGTTTATCTGGCTGTGTGGTAAAGTCGTCGATTTCGTTATTGAGTGCGATTCCCGAATCAGGAGTGACAAGTCCAGAGCCATAGTTGCCATTCAGAGTGACGGTAAACGCTACTGCATTGCCTTCGGCATCCATCAGCGAAAAATGCGTGGTCTGTTCGTGCTCAAGTACGAGATTTTTGAGCGGTTCAACTTCGACCGACTTGTCCAGTTTAACTTTCCCGGCCAACTCGCTCAGGTACTTGTCATCGAGGAGGCGGCCAATGGGATTCTGGTTGAACTCGGGATCGCCGAGAAGTTGTCGGCCGCGGAAACTCAGCTTCATAATTTCAGAGAGCAGGTGGTACTCATCCACCGAGAGGGGTTTGGTTTCTTTGAGTTTCAATTTGTCCATGAGCTTTAAGGACGACGCGATAATCAGCCCCCCAGCCGAGGGTGGAGGCATCAGCCAAAGTTTATGACCTTCGAACTCGGCGGTAAGTGGTTCGAGCCATCGTGTGCGGTACCCCTTCAGATCTTCAAGGGTAAACAAGCCGCCACTTTCGTTCACGGTCTTTACCAGCTCTTTAGCGACCGTGCCCTCATAGAAGGCTTTGGGCCCGTTTTTCTTAAACGCCCGCAGAAATCCAGCGAGCTCGCGTTGCTTGAGTAACTCACCTGGTTTCAAATCGAGAGGAGGTTTAGGACCCACTCCTGCCTGTTTTGGCAGTGTACGAAAAAAAATCCTCTGTCCCGTGCTGTTCATACGCTCGCGGTTGCGCCGAGTGTTCTCCACCCATTCGCCACTGACGCGAAAACCTTGTTCAGCAAGTTTGAGAGCACTGTCAAAAAGTTGGTGCCATTTGAGCCGTCCGTATTTTCGGTGCAGTTCCCAGAGCCCTGCCGGCACCCCTGGAACTCCAACGGCCAGGCCACCATCCTGGGAGTCTTTGGGATTGCGTCCCTTAAAAGTTTCAGAAGATGACTTGGCAGGTGCTATCTCGCGAAAGTCGAAGGCCTGTACCTTATCGCCAACTTTGACCATGGCAAATCCGCCCCCGCCAAAGGCGGCGTAGTACGGATGCGTTACCGCTAAACTCAGGGCAATCGCTACTGAAGCGTCGATCACGTTGCCGCCACGTTCGTGAATGTCACGTGCGATCTCAACGCCGTAGGGTGAGGGCCCGGCATACATGATCTGATGCCCCTCGGCGGGAAGGGCTGCTGCCTGGCGGGGAGCCCAGATCGAAATCAGAGCGAAAAAGACGACGGCGACTAGGCGGCCCGCGGTAAATTTAGCGGTCAGAGCGGAAGTTGACCCGTGAGTTGTTTCGGGTGTTGACCTGTTGGTTGTAAATGGGGGGCTTGAGCTTGCGCGCATATGGTGAGTCTCCTGCGTGAGCAGTAATACCACCGCCACAAAAGGCTGTAAATTTTTTCACACTAATTGGGCCAGTTCGTCGAGATCGGTCGCGAAACGGTTGGCAGAGAGCCGATGTTTTGGTACTTCCCATGACCGAATGTCAAAGAACATACCTTTCGATTCCACAGAAGTGCCAACAGAAGTGCCAACAGAAGTGCCAACAGATGCCCAAACGCTCGAAGCACAACCACCCGCTGTTGACCGTCAAGTGACACGCCAGTTGGAGCGCCAATTGAAGCGACAGAGGCCACGCATGGCCCTGACGCGCAATCTTCGCCGGCCAACTGAGTATGTCACTATGCTCAATGGTGAGTACAGTGATTGGGCTTTCAACGAAGAACGAGCACCGCGGCTAAAGAGTAAGTGGCGCGAGGAATTCGCTGTTTCGTCCGAGCATCCACTCGATCTCGAAATCGGCACCGGAAATGGGTATTTTTTTGCCCACCTTGCAAACACGAATCCTGAACGGGCGCTGGTAGGTATTGAGCTCAAGTTCAAACCGCTGATCCAGTCTATACGTAGGGCTGTTCGCGGCGGCGCCAAGAACGCACGCATCATACGTTACGATGCGGTTCGCCTCGATGATCTATTTGCGACGGGTGAGCTTAACAACGTTTATATTCACCATCCCGATCCGTGGCTCAAGAAACGGCAATGGAAGCATCGTTTGATTCAGACTGAGTTTTTGGTAGAACTCTATCGTTTGATGCGTCCGGGGTCGTTCGTCGATTTCAAGACAGATTCCCGTGACTATTTTGAGTGGGCAGTGCCGCTCTTCAAGGCGTCGCCATTCATGCTTGCACGTGAAACCTGGGATTTGCATAAATCCGAGTGGCAATCAGAAAATTTTGTCACTCACTTCGAGACAATTTTTCTAAATAAAGGCCAGCCGATTCATTATGCTCGGCTGACGAAGGCTGAATAAGTCGAGGGCTATTCGTGAAAGCGCTCGCTGAGCTGCAGATTTATGAGTTCTAGTTTTAACGCGGAAATATCGTCGTCACTCTGGTGACGATTGGTCAGGGATATGCCTGGCGATGAAGGCGTGACAGGGCCCGGCTTTTGATCGCCTTCTCCGGTCGAGGCCCGCAGAATCTCGATTGCTTTCAAAGCCTGCGAATCGGCGTACGGTTCCTTGCTAAGATCGTTAACGGAGTACTCCAAGGGAACATCAGGTGTTGTTCCCAGACCTTCGATCCAGGCACCGTTGGCCGTCTTGCCTCGCACGACTGAATAACGGAACTTGAATTCCGAAACAGGGAGGTCAAATACGAGCGGTGTACCCGTTCCGCCGGCGGTATTTTCACCCACGAATTTGGCCAGGCCGTTGGCTTTCAAGGCGGCCGAGAAGGTGTCACACGCACTGAAGCATCGCGGCCCGATCAAGGCGACCACGGGTTTGTTCGCATAGGACCCTTCGCTGGCGGAAGTTGGCTTTACGGTTTTGTCAGTCCAACCGAAAAATCCAGGCTCGGTGCCACTGGGCAAGACGAAATAATAGGGGCGTTGGCTCAAAAGAAAATCAGCCGTCGTGGGACTGATTTGGAAACGAACGATTTCTTTCGACGTTAACCAACGTAAAATGTGATCGCCGCTCAAATCGCCTCCGCCGTTGGCGCGCAAGTCAATGATGAGACCCTTGGTGTTCTTAAGCTGTGACATCAAGCGATCAAAAATCACCGGCAGTTTACTGCCAATAAAGCCGTCGATCTTCAGATAGCCGATCTGCTCGGGTAAAATGCGCGCTTGAACCTTATCTTCTCCGGTCGGTTCTTTTGCAGCGGTGGACTCGGTTTTTTCCGGCGGGAGATTGAGTTCAATGACCCGGTCGAGAGCGATGGTCTTTGTTGTGGTTTCACCTGGCGCTTGTATTTCAACATTCAAGGGATCATTCGCATTCTCGGCGCCGATGCGATCGAGAAGAAGTGCTCCGGCCGAAGAGCGGCGCATGGCTTTGGTGCTTCCGCTAGAAAGTCTCTCGTAACGTTCCATCACAGCAGCGATGGGCTCGCCATTGATTTTGAGGAGCTCCGCCTTCACCGGTACTTGCGGGACCTTGGATGTCGCGACAATAATCTTCTCATGGTCGGTGCCCGGGGCGAAAACCCGAAGACGGATACTCGTTGTCACCAAATCTAGTTTTGAAAGGTCGTCGCCTGTCATGGCGTTGACATGGCCATCATGCAGCGAGGCTGCCCATGGGCGAAGGACATCACGAAAATATTGCTGCAGGCTGGTTTGGTCGGTGATTTTACTTTCCAGTTCGACAGCCAGTTTGTCGTAGTCGATCGCCGTTTCAGCTTTCTTCATTTCCCAGTAAACGTAAATCTGTTTACCCACATAGACGACATAGCGAAATTCCCTTCGCAGATCTTTACATGAAAGACCATCGGTCAGGCCCGTCAGTGCTTTGCCGCTACAGTCAGGTGACTCGGGGGCGACTAAGCCTGTTCCGCCTTTTTCCTCCAGGGCAGAAAATTCAGCAAACGAGGTTACGCGTGGGGTTTCGGTTCCGTGTTTTTGTTGGCAGCCAATCAGGGCCACGAAAGGAAGAAAGCTGAGCAAAACGTGCAGTGGGCGGTGGAACATGGACTTGATCTCCTTAGTGGTCGGAACCGAGGGGCCAGAGAGTTGAATGCTGCCGACACTGCAAGGCCTATGCCCTTGGATTGCCTGCGGTTTTATGCGCTCTGGAGAGCTGAGAGCTGGAGAAAAATCTTATCTCCGAGAATATTTTTCAGAACAAAATGGATTTTGAGTTCCAATGTCGCCACTTTTAAAAAAATTGGAGGTTCGAGAAAGTGGTCAAGGTGGGTGGGAATGGAGCGATAGTTCAGTGCCCCAGCTTACGGCAATATGCCATAGGCAAATGGGGGCTGCCTGAGTACACCGCAGCCGATATGGTGACCGTGGCGCGCCCTGATCATCTTGTACGCTTGAAATTCCTGAGCTGCTGTCGACTCTTCAGCGCGGTCAGACCTCGCTCACGAAACTTCGTCGTATTTGCTCGGTCATTACTCCTGCGGACAAAGCCGAATGGCTTGATCTCGCAGAGAGAGGTACAAATCGTGAAATCGAAAAAGCGATTGCAGCTGCCAGGCCACAGCCGGTCGACGAGAACCTCAACTACAGAGACGAAGATCTTTCCGAACTTCGCGTTGGCCTTAACGAGGAAACCAGAAAAAACCTGGAACGCATTCGCGACCTTCTCTCGCAGAAAAAAGGTCGAGCGTGCGATGAAACGAAGTACTGTGAAGCGCGAGAAACTTGGCACATGCCAAATCAGAAAGTTCACGCGCACCCGCCGAAAGCTCCCGGCTAGGGTCGAACATACTGTGAACCTACGTGACCAGGCACAATGCACACACGTTGATCACCAGGGACGGCGCTGCCCGAATCGCCGTTGGCTGCAGCGACATCATCTTAAACCTGTATCCATGGGCGGCGATGATAGCGCTGCGAACTTGAGGAGTCTTTGTTCGGGCCATCACCGCCTTGTGCATTTTCAAGAAGAGGAGAATCTGTCTTGAGTCCGCATGCGGGCCCTGTGCCTCGCGCACCGCCCGGGCCGCTCCTGACGATCAATATTTTTTTGAAAACATGTTGTCTTGAGACACTTAAACTAAACTTTGTTTCATTACGACTAAAGAATCGACGATTTGTTGCGATCTGGTTAAACAGTGTTTAACCTAAGATTCAAGTCACAGAGATAATAAATCTCAGGTGCAATTCAACATCCCGTGAAAAAGCCGATCGTGGAATGATCGGGATGGAGGGGCCAGACCCCAAGACTTAGTTTGATCTATGTTTAGGTTTACACTGAGTAGTAGAGTCTCACAGTGAGACGATCCGGCTTTTTAGAGAAATTGTTGAATATGGAGCCTCACTAGGTGAGCTCAAAAAAGCCGATCACAATTTTGCCTATCCTCAATCTTCCCACCTTCTTGCCTTGTTTCAGGCACAGATTTTTTCACCACAACCAGGGGTTTCTCAGCCGGATTTGATTCGGCGCGAGATGAAAGGATGCTTATGAACTCAAAGAACATAAAAGAAGAAGCAGTTGAACTCGTAGCCTGTGTTGAAGGGGCTTGGAGATTATATGATCTGCGAACTAACTGCCAAATCGATCATCTGAATATTCACCAGGTCCGTGCTCTTCTTTCATCTATGAACTACGAGCGCCATTGTGATTGGGTTTGCTGGGACGCCTCACTTCTCGAGTGGAAATCAGTGAGTCATTTCCCGGAGCTCAAGTGCTCGTCTCCTGACCACGACTCGTCGGTGACGGCGATTTCGGAGGAGCCTGTCGATGAAAAAATGGAGATCGAGTACTCTCAGGTTACAGAAACGGCTCCTGGGGCGAGAACAGCGGTTGGATCGATGTCTGAGCCAGATAGTCACCAGTCGCAAAACATCCAACAATACCAGGAACGCCGCCGGCACAAACGGTGGTCTGTGTGTGTCGCCGTTGAACTAAGTTCTGAAAACTATAAGATTTGGACATCGACAGTCGATGTGTCTCTTGGTGGGCTCCGTTTCCAGGAGCGTATCCCGAAGAGATTTGATGGTCTTTTTAAGGCACGCATCACCAAAGGTGGACAGAGCGTTGAGGTAAACTGCCTGGCCCTTTGGGACAGTGGTAAAAGCGACAGTTTTCGCGCCAAAGTCGCAGATGAAGCAGACAATGACCGAATGCAGACTTTGATTACTCAAATTTTGAAACTCGCGGACTCGCCCGAAGAGTTGTTATTGGTCTAAAGGCCAGACCATTGGACCGGTCCACCGGGCCAGGCCTTTGATGAGGTTCCGATTCTTCGATATTGTTCCGATAAGCAGGGAGGTTCATTTTGAACCTACTACTTTTGGGAGTAAGTCGTGCGACGTCAGGCCACAGGTCTTAAGGTCACAAAAGCTAGCTGGCACGAGGTTCTCAATTCAGTCGATAAGACTTCTACCATTTATTTTTATCAAGAAGATGCTCAAGAGAAGCGTGGTGAGAACCTAGTACTCCGACAAGAAAGTTTCTAGCCGTTTTTTAGAGCCCGCTTCTTCGCGGGTTTGACTCTTTGCAGTAGCAACATGTTTTTGTTCTCGATTATCCATTCAAATTCCTCGCCTTTTTCGATCTCGAAACTCTG
>SXRI01000381.1 GCA_005793615.1 Bdellovibrionales bacterium | reverse complement strand
CAGAGTTTCGAGATCGAAAAAGGCGAGGAATTTGAATGGATAATCGAGAACAAAAACATGTTGCTACTGCAAAGAGTCAAACCCGCGAAGAAGCGGGCTCTAAAAAACGGCTAGAAACTTTCTTGTCGGAGTACTAGTGGCAATCCCGCAACCTCGCATAGCAATTCCTCAAAAACTCGAGTGTGCATGTCGAGACACGCGTGCCTTGATGTTCTGAATACCTATGCCGCTGACCGCAGTTGTTCAATGGCGACAGGTGCACCGTCGACCCCAAGTTCTGGCGCGGCCTGCACCAAAATATTCCCGGGCAGCAAAGGCACCTGTCATAATGCCGCGGTAATCTCGGACGCCGATGTCGATGCGGTACTCGCTCGCATGGCCGGCCAATAAACGACGGCCCAAGCGCTAACCAGTAACAGTTTCTGTCACCTCACTGACAGTCCAAAGCGCCCCTTCGCGGCAACGCCGGGGCGCCAAGTCCGTTAAACAGCCCGCCCAGCCTTTATCCCTTCAGGCATGTCCGATGCATCCCTTTTAAGTCGCCACAAAATACAGGGCCCTTCGCCTGTATTCGGCACGAAAGCGCTCAACCACGCTTTCCTATTGGACGTTATATGAAAGTGATTTTACCTTTTGTCACCTTGCTGGCATTGAGCATTTCTTGCTTTTCCCAGGCTTCCATTGGCCCGGAAGGAACGCCTCAGGAGGTGTTAACCTGCGGAACCAACTGCTCAAACTATCTGAAGTCCATCTTTGAAACCAAAGGTGCCGTTGAAGCTGGTTCAACCTATTCCGAAGTGAAGTGCCAGACTCTCCGTCTCGACAAATCCATGCCCTTTAACGTCGGTTCCAAGTTTGCTGATGCCATTGGCGCAGGACGCGGTTTGATTAACGCGCGAATCACCATGCGTTGTGTGCCCTACAGCGGTCGTGATCCGGTAATAATTGTGCGTAACTTTACGATTGATGCCGATATGCATATCTGCGAGCGCGCTAATCTAAAGGGCAAAGTAAATCAAAACGTCTGCCCTAATCTCATACAGAACTAACCCCAAAAGCACTCTCAAAGACACTTACTGTTTCACGGTCGGTGCCTTGATCTCAGTCTCCGCAGGTGCGGATGAGGCAGCCGCCGGTACCGGAACGGGCGTGACCTCGGTTCCATAGGACTCCATGACCTTCCATGCCTTCAAATAATTAAAGGCCTGCAGAACTTGGTAGTCACGAGCCAGCAGCTCCTCGCGAGCATTCAGCTTTTGTTTTTTGTCTTTGCCGGTCAACTCCTGGTTCTTCCACCAAAAACTAACTGCTTCACTCTTGCCATCAGCCTTAGCCTCATCCTTGGTTTTCTTTTCACGCTCACCTTGTAGGTGACCGGCAATATCCTGTTCACGGCGAATGTTCTCTTTGCGGATAACAGCTTTTCGATAGGCTTCGGGATCGACTTCATCGAGTACGACATCCGGTTTGATTCCTTCGGCCTGAATCGAGCGCCCACTTGGCGTATAGTATCTTGCGACCGTCAGTTTCAAACCAGAGCCGTCGCCGAGTTTAACCACCGACTGCACCGAACCCTTGCCGAAACTCGGCTGGCCCATGATGACGGCGCGTTTGTTATCCTGAAGCGCACCCGCCAAAATTTCACTGGCGCTTGCGGAGTATTCGTTTATCAAAACGATCACCGGAAACCCGGAGTAGGTGCCGTCTTTTTTAGCTTGAATAGTCTCTTTTTCGCGGCGGTTGCGACCCATGGTGCTAACGATGACACCCTTTTCGAGAAAGAGATCGCTAATTTTCACCGCTTGATCCAATAGACCACCCGGATTACGGCGCAAATCAATGACCACACCACTTATATTTTTGTGTTTACTGATAGTCGCCTTAAGCGCCTTCTCGAAATCACCGGACGAATTTTCGATGAAACTGGTGAGGCGAAGATAAAGATAGCCGTTCTCCAGATCAGTTACTTTCACGGAACGCACTTTGACTGTCGCCCGTTCTATGACGAATTCGCGGGGTTTTTCGAAGCCCTCACGGAAAATTCCCATACGAACTTTACTGCCCTTTTTGCCACGCATTTTTTGCGCCGCCTCAGCAAGACTAAAACCCTTGGTACTCTCACCGTTGATTTCAACGATTTTGTCACCAGCAAGAATACCGGCTTCCCAGGCCGGGGTGTCTTCGATCGGCGAGATCACTGTCAGGATGTCTCCTTGTACGGTAATTTCAATACCAATACCGCCGAACTCACCACTCGTTTCGGTCTCGAACTCCTTATAAACATCGGGTGGCAGAAAATTCGTGTGCGGATCGAGTTCCTGCAGCATACCCTTAATGCCACCGTAGATGAGTTTTTGCGTGTCAACTTCCTCGACGTAGTATTGCTGTACCAGATTCAGTACCTTGGCGAAAGTTTGTAAGTCTTGATAACGATCTTTCGCGTAAGCGATGACCTGTTCGCCGCCGCCAGCGATGTAACCACCGTAAACGCCAAGAATGACGGCCAAGGCAACCAGCGTGGTTTTTACTCTAAGCTTCATGGGCCAATCTCCTGCGTTATGAGATCGCTTGCGTTCGCGACCGATGCTTGATGCATTCCTTTTTTGGTAATCCAGCTACCCGGATTCTCTGGTTCGGAAAAGTGACGAATTTCAAAATAGAGGCCATCGCCGAACTTCCGATCAGGCGGGCCCGCTTCGGCCAAAACTTGGCCTCGTTTAATGCTATCACCCGTCTTCACTTTCGGGCGTGCTATCTGCGCGTATAGGGAATAATAATGATCACCGTGGTCCACGATAATGGTTTCACCATAACCCTCGACGTGGTCCGCAAAAAGTACCGTGCCCTCGAAGATCGCGGAAACAGTGGACCCCTTAGCGGTCGCATAACGCCAGCCCTTGTGGCTTAAACGTATTTTGTAGCGTTCGTCGGTCACCAGACCGAAGTCCTGAACAATCGTACCCTGAACCGGAGAAGTGAGTTGGCCACGCTGTTCATAAATCGATGGCTTGAGTAGATCCGAAAGGTTCATACTTCCACTAGAATCGTTGGCCAACTTTTCGCCCTTATTGCGAAGAGTCTTGATACGATTCAGGTTCGCGACCTTGGCTTGGTCAAGTTCCGAGGCAATTTTTGATTTCGCCTGATGTTCCGAAGCTAGCAAACCTTCCTGGCGCTTGATGTTCTT
>SXRI01000380.1 GCA_005793615.1 Bdellovibrionales bacterium | reverse complement strand
TTTCTGGTGCGGTTTCTGGTGCGGTTTCTGGTGCGGTTTCTGGTGCGGTTTCTGGTGGAGAGCGAATCATCGGTGGTTACACCGCGGGCTGCATTCTCGGTGCAATGCCGTTTCCGGAATCGACGTCGACTTTTGAGTTGGTGAATACGATTCGCAATCACCAATACGGCCATAGCTCACTCGTTAATTTTGTCGGTAAGCTCGGCGCTCACGCCGTGACGATGAATTGGGGAAAGCTTCGGGTCGGCGATAGTTCTTGTCCTTGTGGTGGCAAGATGGGTGAAGGTCACTCGATCCATCGCATCGGACTTGATGTCGATATTTTCTATAAATTTGTGCCGACCAATAAGACATTGGGATTTCAAGAGCGCAATTCATGGGACGAGAAAGCTCAGACGGCCAGCGACATTGCCAAATGGGAGCAACCTGAGGAAGGGGCAGGCCAAGTTCAGAGCGAACTCACCAAAGAATTTCGGGATGAGTATATGGAGCTCTTGAAAAATGCGGCGGCTATGGGTGAGGTCGATCGGATTTTTGTGAGTCCACCGATCAAGCGCAAGCTTTGCGAGATCTTTTTTAAAAAAGGCTTATCGGAAAATTGGCAGTGGTTAAAAAAGATTCGCCCTTGGACTGGGCACAAATCACATTTTCATGCGCGCCTGAAATGTCCGCAGAAGGCATCTGAGTGCGTGTCTCAGGCTCCGATTCCCGAAGATCCGACTGATAAGTCTCTGGTGGGCTGCGATGGTACGGACTTCGCAGCTTGGTTCCTGCCAAAACCGAAACCAAAAGACGAGCCGGGAAGCAAAGATTCTGAGAAACCTGCGGTCGCCTTAACACCATCCGAGAAAAAGTGCGCCTCGGAGATCGAGAAGCTCAAGATTTTTTCACCATCGCCGGAGGTTCGCTGCCTATTGGATCAGGCGACGGCAAGCGCACGCTGCCGGAACTACCGAACCGCGCAAACCTACACTCGCCAAACGCGGTGCTCGCTTGACTCTCTTAAAGCCAATCCCGCGTGGTGCATGCTTCCCGAGGAGGGCAAAACCGCCCCGATGGCGCAAGAGTCGGTAAAACCGCGCGTTCAATAGCTGATACGGGAGATGTGCAAAATGAGCCGCTCTATCGCTTCAACGCGTGCAGAAGCTGGTCTAATTTTCCAAGGAACTGCGAGCGGGCTTTTTTGTCCATGGGTGCTGGGCCGCCGCCCATTTCACCCATATGCCTGAGATTTTGCGAGAGCTCCCGTTGGGCCACGGCCATACCGATGTTGTCTTCAGTGAACTCGAAGCCCTTGTGTCCTAAGACCCTAGCGCTCTTTTTCAAACAACGTTCTGCCAAGAGAACATCGACGGTAATGACCAGGTCTTTTTGTGTGACTTTACTGGCGATCCAGTCATCGGCAGCGTCAAAACCGCCCGACACCACTTGCATCTTGAACAGAGAATGCAGTGGCAGGCTCAGTTGTTTATTGGCCACCAAAATCACTTCAACCGAAAGTCGCTCGGCGACTTTGTAGATTTCCTCTTTTACCGGACAACCATCGGCGTCGACATAAATCATACCTGAGAGTGCCATGAAGTTCGGGCGGGGGCAAATGTGTTGGCGGCAAAATTATATTATGAGCGCAGGTTCTACTTTCGACACCAGACTTCAGGATGCACCACCTGTAACTCTTGGGCGTCAATGTCGATCCGATTTAAAGACGAGAGCGAACGCACCTGGCTTGCTTGCATGTTGACGTCGTGAGTGGCGGCACTCATGGCGTAGAGGCGATCAGCCAGTTTGCCGGCAATTTCATTCAATCTATGAACATTATCTCCGAGCTCTTTTAGGCGTTGAGGTGACGCGCCTTTCTGAGTACGGGCGGAGTTGAGTTCTGCTTCGGCACGAATGGCTAACTCCCGTGCTTTTGCGAACTCTTCGGCTTGGCGACTCGCAGCTTTGCGGTACTCATAGGCCTCTCGTTCGGCGTGTACCGTGTTTTCATGCTCCTTTTTAAGCTGTGCTGCTGGAGGGAGTTTGAAACGGTGAATCTCACAACGTGGGGTTGTTCCGCAAGATTTTATGAAGTGAAAATTCAAGTCTTTCTCACCTTTTGCGGTGACCTTGACTGTGTCGCGGTCTCCCTGAATGACGGCCAGAGGATCTTCAATTTCGAGTTTTGAGTTTTCGCCCGTGTAGAGGCGGGCGGTAGCGGTGTTGCCGTTTCTGTTAGAGAGAGTGAGGCGTTGCGTTTGATTTGTTTTGGGGTCAATGCCCTCGCAGACGAGCTCCTCATTTGATCGGTGAAAATAGATTGCCAAGGTAAGCCCTGTGAGAACGACCAAAGATGCTGTGCCAGAAAATAGGAGAATGGATTTGAATTTCAATGCCATGTCTTTCAACACCTCGTGCTTGTACTCGCTTATCGGAGGCATTCGCGGAGCTATTGACTAGCTTATGGGCCAGCAAAAACCCCGTGTTTTTTGGACACGGGGTTCAAGGTTTTATGCGAGATGTTGCGCGCTGGTCTTAGTTACAGCCAGCTGCGGTTTTTGTCTCGTATGCATAGGTGCAAGTACCATGGTCTGGTTTGGAGGTAGAAGTGTTCGAAGAGTTCGCGCTGACAGCTGTTGGTACAGCTGTTGCCGGAAGGCTAAGAGTTGCCAGGTCCGAGCAATTGGCACCTGTATTGGTCAGAGTCTTTTCACCGAACATGGCTTTGATGCGATAATTGGTACCGCCACTGACCATCTGAATTCCGTCCTTTAGAGCCACGCGTGGCAGCCACATGTCTGGCGTACCATCGCCATCGCGGTCGATTTGATCCCAGGGAAGACCTTCCATTTGGCCGAGGCCGCGATAGCGTAGCAAGAACTTCTTGCCATCGTACTCTGAGCCGCCGTTACGATCGTTCGCGGTGGAGTGGGTATAACTGAACGCCAGCGGCTCTTCGAACTCGAGAACTCCCGATGAATTACTGACTAAAATCAGTTTATCCCATGAGTTCGGGCCCATTCGATACTGATAGAAGCTTGAACCTGCTGAATCATAGATCGACCAGGGATTTGCAAGACCTGCGGTGCTGGTGACCATCGCGCCTGAATCAATTCCCCACGTGAATTTTGAACCCGAAGCTGAGAACGATACTCCCGTTCCTAGTTTCACTTCGGTACCTGAATTGCTCGTGCCAAGGAAGAGTTTCATTGATGACTTTTCAAAATAGTAGTCGATTGCGGCGCCTACGTTTGCCGGATTGGTGTACGGTGTGTCCCAGCTGGTGGTGATATCACCCGATGAAAGTGTACCATTGATACAGCGATTGAGACACTTGAGAGAAAGGCCTGCGCTACCAGAGATATCTGTGGAAGTTGGTAGGATAGTCTTTTCTTCGCGGGCGATAACATAGCTTTTGCCGCCAACATAGGTGACAGAACCATACGCCTCAGAGTAGAAAAAGTTAAAAGAGTTGGCACCGAAGCTAAGCAGTACCGGGGTGATCGCTGTTTTCGATGGACCACTTGATCCCCAGCTCATGCTGTCGGTTTTGTAGAAACCGGCACCGCCACCGCCGGCAGGATTATAGGCGACTATATATTCAGTGCCGGAGTCGAAGTAACGGAGTTCAACACCAGCGATTTCTGTCAAAGTGTATTGCCGAACGGTGTACTTGGTCAGCTTTCCTGCCTTAACCGCGATGGTCAGTGCCTGGCCGTTGTTTGCAGCCCCTGAACCCCATTCTTGGCGGGTGACAGTGTCACCATCTGCGAGTGTGTGTTCGGAACCACTTGTTTCGCGTTCAAACCAAGCGCCTTGTTTGCCTATATAACAGTTTTTCGATGCACCTGAGTTGTCTGTGTATTTACATCCAACTCCGGTGTTGCGGTTCACAACGGAACCATCGGCTTCGGAGAAGAGGCCGTAGCCATAGATACGATACTTGAAGTTTTGCAGGCTTAAGCAGATACCGCCAGTGAGATCGATTTCACTGACTGTTGTCGCCGCAGTTGCGTTGGATTTTTTGTTGTTGGCCTTAACCGAGTTTAAGTTTGTTGCCACGACCCAAGCGCCTGCATCAGATCCGCCGCCGCCTCCACTTTGTGAGTATTGAACCGCTGCTTTGAGGCCAGTACCATCTGCTTTCTGTTCAACGGCCGCGCCTCGAGTTTGAGAAAACCCACCGGCACCCATGTTCTCGTAAAAGGTGTAGGAGATTGGAGAAGGCGAGTTACTCATCACCAGACTGCCGCGACCGAAAACTGTGCCAGTCGTAGATGCCATCGAGAAGTTTAAATTAAATCTGCCACTCGGAGCTGTCGCTGCATCAGGTGCTTGCAGCACGTCAGCGTTAGCACGAATCTCCATCGGAGAATCGCCAGGTCCTTTCGATTCAGTGAACCAGATTTCCATTCGCGGAAACCCGCCCGGGGCTTCGCGCGAAAGCCGTACAGTGACCATTTTCAACTCTTTAGCGGAAGTACCGCTACCACCGCTTGAGGCGCCTTGTGTTGGCTGGCCAGATGAACTACTGCAAGTTGAATCGTCGACACCGACTAAATAGACGCGCGGCAACTTGGTGTCATCCCACATGGTGCCGGCGCCGAGCAAACCAATGAAACACATGATCTCTTTGACTGTACTGAGTGACTCGGCGACTGGGTGATTGACGCGGTCAAAGTCTTGGCGGACCGTTGAGTAGTCAGTTCCTGCGCCGTCATAGACTGCCATGGCACCATTCTCAATCTTTGAAGATGTATTGCTGGTCGCTTGAATGACGCTCACACTCGATGGCAATGAGAAAGAAACGCCAGTGCCGCTGGCGCCACCGCTGCTGCCGCCACTGGAGCACGCGCTCAGGGCGAGTCCAAGTGTTACCACTGCTATTGTCGATGAACGCAGGTTTTGAATTAACCTTATCGTCCGCATACGTACCTCCCGAGTTTTGAAGTCTTGGGTCACAGGGACCCACCCGAAACGTTTCGGTATCAGGATTTATTATTTAAGCTCTAAATTGAGTCGATGGATTCTAAGTTGAGGAATTTTGGTGGTTTGCGTAGATATGACCAATTTTGGGAAGCATCATATTGATTCGTCGACAAAACGTAGGACATGCCCAGGATCAATGGAAGGTTGATCTAGGCTTCGGTAAGTCGAACACCAGATTTGGCGGTAGGGCTCTAAATCGGGACTAGTTTAGTGTTTCACTCTGCGTGTGCGAAGGTGCGGTGCTAACCTTTTTTAGGACTTAACGACTTTGCTTGCATCACTGTTATTCTGGCCAACACGCAGCCATGGATATTTGTGATGCGACGTTTCTGGTGCGCCCCAAGTACCCCCCCCGTTAATCGGATTTGGCGATGAAGCCGGGCTGACTTCCTGCCTGCGCGATTTAGGTGCTAAGATCACCGACATTGAGCCTTGCAAGGGGAAATAGAGCGATAGTTTCGTCAGCCGGAAAAGTGGAAGCGATTCGATCGACGAACGAAGAACCCGAGTTCGAATAGCTTGATAAATGGTGGACGCTAGAGGATTTGAACCTCTGACTCCCACCGTGTGAAGGTGGTACTCTACCGCTGAGTTAAGCGTCCATTCGCAGGGAATTTCGAATCAAGATGAAACTTGACGAGCGGCAACTCTAATCGAAGTTTGCCTCGCGAGCAAGCGAGAACAAGTGATGAGCCAAGCTCTATCTAACCTGTCTAATAGAGTTCCCCTTGCCATTTAGCTGCTTGGTGGCGAATCCAGCGGGAGTGGGCTGCTACTGACGTGGCCGCACCCACGCCTTCACAGCTACGATCGCTGCGCGCGTTGACACCGACGAGATAGATCTTTTCCCGGTGCTTTCGAAAAACCGGGCCACCGGAATCACCCTGACAGAGATTGCCCTTGGTTTGACCACGCTCGGTGGCAAGGTAAATGAGATCTGGAGATTTACGCGACTCACGCCACTTCACCTTTGAGGCAGGAATCACAGTAAAGGTTTTTTTTTGCAGTTCCGCAGGTGGGCGGCGTTCTTGCTCCGAGGCGTTAGGATCGAGACTGGTCAAGCCAAAGCCCATCGCCAGCAGATGCCGGCCCGTTTTCGCTAGTCCGATCGTGTCGACCTTAGGACGCATCGCGCGACTTGCGAGCTTAAGCGGACGATTGAGTTTCAAAAGAGCGATATCCGGCGAGCTCAGCCCATTTTTAGATCTGAATCCCGGAGGAACTGCGATATCGATGACACTGAGCGAGTCATGATTGATGCTTCGGCCGACGACCATGACCGGAAAACCCTTACTATGAGCTTTCCCTGTGCGGGGATTGATGAGCATCGGATAAAGTTTTTTGTCACGCAAATCGTCGATGCAGTGACCAGCGGTAACGACGATGTTGGGTGCGATCAGAGTCCCGGTGCAATTTGATTTGCGAGTATTTAGAACACCCCCAATTTCAATTCGTTCGACGGCTACCAAGCGGAGAACCGCTGCTGCAAAGCGGGTGTCTTTGAGATTGACCGTCTGACCTCCAACAATGCCGTCGCCTGCGCCAGTGGCTACCCCAGGTGAGTGGCTGCCGGCGTCGTGCGAGCAGGCGCCCAGGACTGCAGGCAGAAGTGCCAGCAGCAGTGCATACCTGAGGGTGACCGAGCTAGAATTTGCGACGGACTTTTGTAAAGTCATTGAGCTCCTTGGAGACTAGAGGTCGGATTGGCTAACGCAAATTGCGTGCTCAATCAGTCGCGTCTGATTGGATCTGGTTACACGGAAGTAAGTAATTTTTATCGGATCGTCAGGACGATGACTTTTTCACGCGGCTGAAGAGGCTGAAGAGGTAACAGTGGGATTTTTCACCGACTTGGAAAAGTCGGGAAGTTCAATTTCGAAAAGAGTTCCCTCAGGCCCGGTCCGTGCAATTCGGATTTTTCCTCGAATCTTCATAATCTCTTCGCGGACTGCCGGCATGCCAACACCCTGGCCAGACAGTTCCGTTATCTCTTCTCGGCTTGACATTCCTCCTAGGAAAATCTGTGCGGCTACGTCGAGGTCGGCCATGGAATCGACATTGACTCTACCCTTGGCCTTCAAATGTTCACGCAGTTGCGCGATATTGATGCCGCGTCCGTCATCTTCAATTTCGAGATGAATCGTCGATTTCTCATCGGAAGTAGTTCTGCGGTAACGTACGCTAATCAGCCCTTGCACCTGCTTACCGGTGCGCGTTCTTTCTTCCGGTGTTTCCAGACCATGATCAAGTGAATTGTTAAAGAGATGGATCAGAGCGCGAAGGGGTTCGCGATAATCACTGGCATTGATGTATATCGGCTCAAGAGGTGGTTCCAGGCGATAGCATATTTTTTTTCCAAGTCGGGTCGCGACACTTTCGATGTGATATTCAAAGTCGCGAAGAAGGTCGCCGAACCTTTTGCGAGTTCTAGCAATTTCGGTCCCCGAGAGGCAGTGTCATCGAAATCGAATCGATCCATGAAAAGCAGGGTGTACCAGGATTTCAATTTGGCGGCTTCTTCTCCGTTCAATCCGAGAAGGTCCCACAGTCCCGCACCCTCTGTGATCGATGGGAAATAAGTTTTAGCGACATCGGATGTTTCGCCCGAGCAAACACCATCGCTATTGAGAATGACAAAACTCTCGTTGATACTTTCATGCATCGCCTTGATGACATCGAGATTATGTTGAAGTTTGAAGAGATTCTTGCCCAGTTGCTCAGATTTCCTGGTGAGGCTGACCGTTAGGTTGTGGATCTGCATTCCAGTGACGGAACAATAGAAAATATAAAGTAACGAACCGAGACCTAGAAAAAGATCGTGTTTCACAAAAAAGGTGGCAGCGAGAGGCAGGAGCATGAAGCTTAGGTAGAGATAAAAATTGACAAGATCGAACGCGAGCGAGGTGCCGCCGGAGGCCGCCAAGCCAAGACAGATCAAGGTGATCTTGATCGAGGTGGGGGAAAGGTCGAAATAATAGATTGAATAGCAGAGTAGACTGCTCCAGGCGACAACAGCGATCTGGGTGTTGAGGATTGTCCAGATCCGCCAGATCACCACGCCGTATCGAGCGCGGAGCCACTTCTTGTTCTTAAGAATGATCACGCACTGTGAAAGAGCGAAAAGCGCCATCAAAATTGCGGAGACCCACGCGGCTGGTGTTCGGCGGATGTCATCGCAGGCCGCAAGTACCAAGGAAAGTAGTGCGCAATGAACTCCCACGCCCGCGATGGAGAGGCGAATTTCCTCTTCGCATTTTCGAATGGTAGCACGGCGGCTCAGGCCATTCATTCTCATTAATCCGAACTCTCCTCTTGAAGGACTTATCGGAAGATGGGCGAACACCTGTTGAACTATAAATTCGCTCGAACTCGAGACGTCTAGGCTAAAACTGTAGGCCAAATCCGCGGCCCAAATCGGCAGCCCAGCTGTCAAAGAGATCGACAGGCGTGAGCCTCTTTGGGACGCGAAAATTGGGTTAAAAGGGGGCCAAAACCGGGAGAGATAGAGCCTGAGCTCGTTCCTGCTTCGACGCTGAACGGTAGGAGAGAGATCAGAGGCGTGGCATCGCACCTGCAAGGTGAAAAGAGGTGAGACTGGGATGAATCTCAACGAACCTATTAACGAATTCCATTTAGGAAGAAAGATCTAATATGAAATCTACTTTTTTTGCGACTTTATCGGCCATGGCCGTCGCAGTCATTATGTTCTCGTCGTTCAGCTCGTCAGCGCAAATTCCCGATATCAAGACGACCAAAGTTGAAGGAGAAACGTATCGTTGTTTGCAGCATGGAGGGGGTTTTGCTCTGAAGACCACGGATCCGCAACGGCTATGGCAGGTCGGCACTGAGACCAATGGCAAAATGAGCAGCGAAGGTATTGAGTTGGACATCGCTGAGTTTAGGCGCGCTCGCTGTCCACATTGCTTTTTGTTTGACGCCGTACTTAAGGTCGGCAAACAGACGATGGATTATAAAATCAACATTAATCGCGTCGGTGACGGTATCAAGCTCGATGCAACTATCTCTTCAAATGAATCCGAAGACAAAGAGCAGCGCCTTAACTTGAATTGCGAGTTTGTGAGTCAAAAGTAGTCTGGCCAGATATAAACAAACTAAATTTAAGATGAGCAATGTTACATAATACGTCGTTGTGTCTCAAGGTGAATCAATCCAGAAGGTGATTCATCCGGGTTTTGAGTGCTGAGGGTGACGAAATCTCGGTTTTCAGCTACACTGTTGGCAGCGCAGTGGTGTCAAATACCTAGATGAAAGTTGAGTGCAAGCCATGTCGAAACCATCTTCAGGAGCCCAACTGATTCCAGATACCTCAATCGAGCAGCAAAGTGCGCCAGCTCCTCTTCTTGTGGAATCCATCATGACCTCTCCGGTTTTCTCGATTTCGACGGATGATACGGTACGCGAAGCGATCAAGAAGCTGCTGTCAAAAAAAATCGCCGGTGCGCCGGTGAT